>CAZEFU010000104.1:0-6564 GCA_964511515.1 uncultured Wenzhouxiangellaceae bacterium | reverse complement strand
ATGTAGATTCCCAAGAGCTGGGTACATTTATTCGTCAAAACCAACTGCAAGCCCCAACTGCAGACTTACTTAGTTTCCCCAGTTGGCGACCACTTCGTGCAATTGATCATATTCTGGTATCGAACTCTTTAGAGGTGCTCGATTCAGATGTTCTCGATGTGCCTTTCTCTGATCACTGCCCGGTTACCGTAAAGCTGGTAACACCGCAGGCTTTACGTGGCCCCAAAATTTTGCCAGAAAAGGCGCAGAGCTACCAGGATAAGTAACACCCCAAATATTCGTTTGACCACTTCTGGTCGGCTTTTGTGTACTAGCCTCGCACCCAGTGGTGCGGTAAATACACTGGCAATAGTTATTCCCAATAAAGCTGGCAAATATATATAGCCAAAAGCCCCTGTTGGTAAATCTGGTGTATTCATGCCCGTAATTATAAATGCTGTAGTTCCAGCGGATGCCAATACCACACCGGCAGCTGAGGCGATTGCTACCGCCTGTGCAATTGGCAGCTTCATGGCGCTGAGCAATGGAACGCTCAAAGTACCACCCCCGATTCCCAGCATGCTTGATACGGCACCAATTAAGACTCCACTAAAACCAACTGTGGTTTTGCTAATTTTTCTGGTGTTGTGAGCATCACTGGCACCTTTAATCATGCGCAACCCGCTGATCAGAGCGAAAGCCAGGAAAATATATAGCAGAAGTTTGCTGCTAATGTAATCGGCGATTAGCACTCCAATTACCGCACCCAATACCAATCCAGGCGCCATAATTTTTACCCACATCCAGAGCAAGAACCCATGTCTTGCATGGGTAATTACCGCCGCCGTACCAGTTGCCAGAATGCTTGCCAAAGATGTTGCTACTGCAATCTGAGTGGTCGCTGTAAACCCTGGGAATCTGGCTTGCAGATACAATGATAAGGCTGGCACAATAACCATGCCGCCACCAACGCCTAAATAGCCAGCTGCCAGTCCTGCTGTTGCTCCAGTGGCGAGGAAAATAAGCCAATCAAGCAGGGCTAAATCTGGCATTATTTAAGTCCTCGGGTTAGAGCGTGGGTAGAGCCTGATATTTTCATTAAAAACTGGGAAGTTCGTTGATTACAGATAGGAACAAGAGTATCACTATTTCAAGTCGCAATGCCAAAGATGGTAGTTCACTTTATTGTCTGGCATTTTTGTTTTTGTTGTTTCTACAAGCAAATAGCTCAGCATTTGCCGCTGCAAAGCTTGATCCGCAAGCAAGCAAGTTCAAGCAAACTTGGGCCTTGGCGACTAAGGGTAAATACCGTGAGTTTCGCCAACAGATGCCAGCGCAGAAAAATTACCTGCTTTACCCCTATTTGCAATATGAAGATTATCGCTCGCGTATGGCTACGGTTCCGGCAGCTGAAATGGCAGCCTTCATTGACCAGCATCGGCAGTGGGCATTTGCCGCTGGTCTACGCAAGGCTTGGCTACGCAAATTAGGGCGGCAACAACGCTGGCAAGATTTATTAACTTATAGTGACGAGTTTTCAAAAATACGAGATGCAGAAACGCGCTGCTTGCATATAAGCGCGAGAATTCATACTAATAAAAGCGACTCCAAACTATCTAGTGATGCACTGTCAATGTGGTTAACGGGTAAGTCTCAACACAAATCCTGCGACCATGTATTTAAATGGATGGATAGGGGGCAGCAGATCTCTGTTGATCGGGTTTGGAGGCGGGCTTTGTTGGCGGTACAAGCCGGTAATCTAGATCTGGCTAACTACCTCAAACGTCGTTTACCAGCGGCTGATAAAACTCGGCTTGATGCCTATCTGAAATTGTGGCGCCATCCAAGTAGTGGCTTTGCTGTTACCAAGCGCTGGACCGATAGCGGCAGGGCCAGAGAGTTTATTCTTGCTGCTTTGTTAAAGCAGGCTCGTAAGAATCCAGGTAACGCCCAGCGTTATTGGCAAATGGTGTCTGCTGATTTCGCTTGGAGTGATAATGCTCGCGGGCGTATTTTGTTTGATCTAGCACTGTTTTCAGCAGTCGAGCTAAATAATGATGTCATTGATCGCATTGATGCAGTACCAGCAGAATTAATCGATGACCAATTACTGCAATGGCGTCTGCGCACAGCCTTAAAACATGAACGCTGGGATCAGATATTGATCAGCTATGAGCGCATGAGTGCGAAATCAAAAGGTGAAGGCCGTTTTCGCTTTTGGCAGGCACGTGCCATGCAGCAGCTAGGGCAGCAACAAGATGCCGATAAAGTTCTGCATAAGCTGGCATTGGAGGCAACTTTTTGGGGCTTTATGGCAGCCGACCAATTACACCAGCCCTACCGAATTTGTCCCATAACACCATCAGCGGATGCCAGCCAGTACCAGCCAATTGCCAACTTAGCCGCAGTTAAGCGTGCGCTTGAACTGCGCAGAGTCGAGTTGGATGATTTTGCTAATCGTGAATGGCGTACTGCAATGGCTGGCTTAAATAAAGACGAGCTGCGCCAGGCAGCAGCTTTGGCGGTGGCTAATAATTGGTCAATTCAAGCTATTCTGGCACTTGGTCAAACTGGTGATATGCGTTATTACCAGTGGCGTTTCCCGCTAGACTACCAGCAGGATGTAAATTTAAACGCCAACAAGCATAAGCTAGATCCTGCTTTGGTTTATGGCTTAATGCGGGCAGAAAGCGCCATGAATCATCGGGCTATATCTGGGGCTAAGGCATATGGTCTAATGCAACTATTACCAGCAACAGCAAAGTTGCTGGCACGAAAAACCAGCCTGAATTATCAGGGTAGAAATAGCCTCTTGGATCCGAGCGTAAATATTGCCTTTGGCACTCAAGAAATGCAGCAATTATTGCAAAGGTATAATGGCGTACCAGCTTATGTTTTGGGCGCGTATAACGCAGGTCCAGGGGCTGTTGATCGCTGGCTGAAGCAGCGCCCAAATCTTGAGATTGAACGCTGGATAGAGTTGATGCCGTACTATGAAACCCGAGATTATATTCCTAGAGTAATGGCTTTTTCCACACTCTATGCCTGGCGCATGGGCGTACCACTTACCCGAGTAAGTTATCGCTTGCGCCAGTCTGTAGCTGCCCCCGGCGGCACCGGCTTAACCACAGCTAGTTGCCCCTGATGAAAACTTATTTAGTAGGCGGCGCAGTGCGCGATAAATTGCTGGGTTTGCAGGTAAACGAGAAAGACTGGGTAGTAGTGCAGGGCAGTCCTGATGAAATGCTTGCGGCTGGCTATCGTCAGGTGGGTGCAGATTTTCCGGTTTTTATTCACCCGCAAAGCGGTGAGGAATACGCCCTGGCACGCACTGAAAGAAAATCCGGCTCTGGCTATCATGGTTTCAAAGTTGATTTTAATCCGGCGGTTACTCTAGAAGAAGATCTACAGCGCCGCGATTTAACCATCAACGCGATTGCCGCACATGATGATGGCAGCTTGATTAACCCCTGGGGTGGTTGTGAGGATATTGAAGCGCGAGTATTGCGCCATGTTTCCCCAGCTTTTGCCGAAGACCCATTACGTATTCTCAGAGTAGCCAGATTCGCTGCCCGCTTCGCTCCCTTAGGCTTTGAAGTTGCGCCTGAAACAATGGTTTTGATGCAGCAGATGGTTTCAGCAGGAGAGCTAGTGACCCTACCAGCTGAAAGAATATTTACCGAGATGCGTAAAGCCTTCTTGCTAGACAAGCCATCAGTCTTTATTCAGGTATTGCGTGAATGCGGAGCTTTGCAAGTTTTGCTTCCAGAAGTAGAAAAGCTGTTTGGTGTGCCACAGCCGGAAAAATATCATCCTGAAATTGATACTGGAGTGCATATTTTGCTTTCCCTTGATCGGGCCGCAGAATTAGCAACTGCTGAGGATGATCAGGCGATGTTAGTGTTTGCGACGCTATTGCACGACCTTGGGAAAGGCCTTACCCAAGCCAAATATTTACCCTCCCACCACGGCCATGAAGCCAAAGGTGTGCCCTTAGTAAGGGCTGTGTGTAAACGCTTGAAAGTCCCAAAAACCTGGCAGCAATTGGCCGAACTTGTCTGTCACTGGCATCTACATTGCCACCGGATAGAGGAAATGACCCCTAAGAAAGTACTGGCACTATTAGAAAGGCTAGATGTTTTTCGGCAACCACAGCGCCTGGATGATTTTATTCTTGCTTGTAAGGCTGACTCTCAGGGACGCACAGGGTTCGAGCAGAAAGCATATCCGCAAGGAGACTATCTCAGGCAAGCTAGCCAACTGGTGTGCGCGGTAAGCACCGAAGGGCTAGCCGAATTAAAAGATGGTAAAGAAATTGCCGCCGAGCTTTATCTTCGCCGGCTTAACGCTTTGAGTTCTATAAGGTCATAGTGGTCTATTGCGTTTAAAGAATATTACTCTCGCAATACCCGAACTAATTTCGTATCCAGAAATTTCAGCAAAAGTCCTTTATTAGCAATTGCCATAGCCCAGCCAACTAACAGCCCAAGGAAATTTGCCAGTAGATCATCGGCGCTTCCTTGTCTCCAGCTGATCAGCGCCTGCACCAACTCTACTCCTAGTGATATCGTTAGCAGTATTCCCAGAATGATTAAGCCATATCGGGGATATAGGCTGGTAAACCAGAACATCATTACTAGCCAAGCTGAGAAGTGTTCAATTTTATCCAGATATGGAATTGGGATCATGCGTTGGTCAATGGTGATCATGGATAGAATTATTAGCACTATGAGCATAGTCACGCCAAAACTGAGCCAGGCTCGTGGGTATTGAAGCTTGTTGACTGTAGCATCATTCACAGGCGGTGCAACCAACTGCTGTTATTAAATCCCGGGATTTGAGCATTATCAAGCCCGCGAGAGAAGCCCATAAACTGAAACTTGTAGCCCATTTCTGCTGGCAGGGTTAGCCGTTTTATTTCAGCCGCCAGTTTCAACTGTGCAGGCAGGTCTTCAGTGCTTTCAGACAGCAATGTTTCACGCAAACCGCTATCAAAAAGGAAATCTGCTTGGGTGGTATAGCCTATAAGTTCCCCCAATTCAGTGCCGGCCTCAGCTAGAGCGGTGAAATCTACAAAAGCAGTTATATCTTGTAACCCAGGCCAGAAGAGGGGGTCAGGGTGGGCACGGTGTCGGTAGTGGCAGATCAGTGTGCCCTGGTTTCGTTCGGGGTGGTAATACTCATGGCGTGGGTAGCCGTAATCTGCCAGTAATAAAACACCTTGGTCCAGTGATTCAAGCAAGCCGCTAAGCCAGGGTTTTAGCAATAGGCAAATTTCAGATTCATAGCCATCAGCAAGCCGATTTGGCATTTCTGATTGCAGTTTTTTTACTGCATCTGCAAGCTCTGTAGCGGCTGGTGCCCAGCGCAATACTAGAGACTCATTTTCAAGGCCTACGACCTGTTGCAGAACTTGTTTTTGCTCAATCCGGAAACGCTCAACTGGTAGTGCATCAGCAACTTCATTGGCGAAAATTATGCCATTGAAATTCTCGGGAGGAGCATCTAGCCACTCTACTCGGGGTAACATTTCAGGACACTGTGCCTCAATCTTCAATCGCTGTTGTTGGCGCAAATCGGCACTGCGCTCCAGAATTAAGTAACTCTGTGGGGCAGGCTCCAGCAGCTTCAATAAATCAGCAGCCAATACACCACTGCCTGCTCCGATTTCAAGCACGCTGTATTCAGGAGTAGTTAGCATTTCAGCAACCGCAAGAATATTCTGGCTGATAGATCGAGCGAATAATGAGCCTAATTCGGGAGCCGTAATAAAATCTCCTGATGCGCCAAATTTATGCAGGCCAGCACTGTAGTAGCCAAGCCCAGGCTGGTAAAGTGCAGACTCCATATATTCAGCAAAGCTCAGAGCCCCGTTCTTGTTAATTCGATCAGTTAACAGGGCGTGCAACTCGGCACTAAGCTGCTTGAGATCAGAATTCGGTTCTGGTAAGGCGTGTCCTTGTTGTGCTGACATTGGCATCATAAGTTATATTTTAAATATAATTAGCGAATACCAGCAAAGTATCAAGTACTAGCCAGTTTGTTGGTTAAATCGACCAGAATATTGTCGGAAACCCGCTAGAGCTAATAGTAGAGCAAGTGCAATAATTGCCCATCCACTCAGGCTCGGCACATTTGCTGGGTGAAACTCAGTTACTACGACCATGTCAATTACACCTCCGGCAGAAGTGTCACCATTACCTGGGGCAGTGGCCGAGAACTGAATACTGGTTTGTGCGGTGGTAGCAGCAAAAACTGTCTCGTAATAGTACCAAGTATTTGGCCCCCTGACGCCTGCAATTGGACCAACCGCATTGAGGGTAAATGTTTCAGTTAAAATGGTGGAGTTATTAGAGTCTACAACGCTTGTATGGATGGTTACCACCTCAGGAACATTATGGCCAACATCCTCCCCCCAGTAAAAGGAGAACCTGTAGTAACTACCAGGATTAGTAGTTATAAATTGACTGGTAACTCCAGCAATTCCATTGGTTACATTTGTATTTCCAATTAGATCAAGATATTGCCTGCCATCTAAGGCTGTCGCCCAATTACCGCCCTCTACCCAGCCATCTAAATTTTGGC
>CAZEFU010000103.1:0-6570 GCA_964511515.1 uncultured Wenzhouxiangellaceae bacterium | reverse complement strand
ATGCGTCGAATTCTTTGTTCATATCCTCATGCACAAATTGTTGCAAATCAATCCCGAGGGCACGATAAGATCTAATTATCACATCAGTACAAACTCCAATTTCTGCAGGTACATCGCCATTTGGATAATCGATAGAGAAATATGCTCCATCGTAACGCACAGAATGTTTTGTACGCTCAATAGCAGCTGCGACAAGTTGCACAGCAAAAGTATCTGCCACTGCATTATGTGAAAACAATAGCAAGAAAATAGATAAAATGACTTTGAGCATGATAAGTAGTTTACAGTATGTAGGTGCTGGCGCCCTCAAGTTGGCTTGACATTATTAATAGTTTGTGCTAGTTTTATTCTCCAGTTGTTGCGATTGATTGTCAATTGCAACTACCGATTAGGGAGAAAAGTTCATCTCAATTAAGGTGGGCAATTCTTTTTTTTAAGAGAAAAATGCTACGGGGGATTGCTGTGGCCAGACTACTAAAATCGCAAGAATCATCAAATCGGAACAGTGTTCCGAAATCTTTTACTTCTGCTGGGACTGTTTTTGATAAACCGTCTGCCAGTAAAATCACTCGTGCTTCCAGAGCTACAGGTACAGATATCACTCGTCTGTATTTGAAAGAAATCGGGCGCTGGCCTTTACTTAACAGGTCTCAGGAAATATCTCTCGCGCATTTGTATCATGCAGGATGTGATCGTAGCAGGCGTAGAATGATTCAATCAAACTTGCGCTTGGTAGTCAAAATATCACGCAGTTACTTGCACCGAGGATTGAGTTTATTAGATTTGGTTAATGAGGGGAATTTAGGCTTAATTCGTGCTGTTGAAAAGTTTGACCCAGAGCATGGCTGTAGGTTTTCTACATATGCAACCTGGTGGATCCGTCAAGCTGTTGATCGCGCAGTTATGAATCAAAGCAGGACGGTACGCTTACCCATTCATGTAATAAGAGGCCTGACATCTTTCCTACGTGCTAGCCGCAACTTACAACAACAATTTGGCCGTAGTCCGACTATTGATGAAATTGCTGAGGTAATAGATTTAACTGTTGCGCAAACTCATACTATGTTTATGGTCAGTAAGCAGACTGCAGTTACTGGAGATGCAAAGGTTAGTGAAAGTAATCTTAGCTTACTAGACTCACTTCCCGCCCGAGCGTCACAGGTGCCAGATCTATTAGTTGCTAGAGAATCAGCTAATAACGCACTGAATAAATGGATCGATAAATTGAACACTCAACAACACGCGGTTCTTACGCATCGTTTCGGGCTTGATGGCCATGGCAGTAAAACTCTAGAAGAGGTTGGGGACATAATGGGGGTTACTCGCGAGCGCGTACGTCAAGTACAGATGGTTGCTTTGAGTAAATTACGCGACATTTCTGCAAGATATGGGGTAACAGAAGTCCCAATTTTAGAATAATATAGATCTGATCGTGAGTAAGTAAAAAGCCCTCGCAGGAGAGCTTTTTATTGGGCTAAGACTACACTCGCAAGACCTACGAATGCCAGAATACCAACAACATCAGTAACTGTTGTTAGCACAACACCACCCGCAAGGGCAGGATCAATATTGATTCGCTTTAGAGTTAAGGGTATTAACGCCCCAGCGATTGCTCCAGCTATTAAATTTATTAACATAGCCGCTGCCATTACCGCACCAAGCTTAATATCCGCATACCACCAAGCAGCAATTGCTGCAACTACTACTGCAAATAAAATGCCGTTCAGAATGCCAACTGCAACTTCTTTGCGGAAGATAGCCACAGCGTTGCTATAGCTAACCTGGCCTGTTGCCATGCCGCGAATTACCAAAGTTAGGGTTTGGGTGCCAGCTATTCCACCCATGCTCATGACGACCGGGAAAAGAATAGCCAAGGCTACTATCTGCTCCAATGTGGGTTCAAAAAATGATAATACCAGTGCAGCGATAAATGCCGTAACCAGGTTTACACTTAACCACACCCAGCGTCTCTTAGCGGTTGCAGCAACTGGTGCAAACATATCATCTTCTTCATCCAGACCGGCCATAGTCAGAACCGAATGTTCGGCCTCATCTCTGATTACATCAACAACATCATCAATGGTAATGCAGCCAACAAGCATGTTTTTTTCATCAACCACTGGGGCTGATACCAGATCATGGTGCTCGAACTCCTGAACTACTTCGCTGGCTGGTAATTCAGCTTGCATAGCAGTTACCTCAGTACTCATAATGTCTGTAACTATTGAATCTGGGCTTTTGATTAATAGGTCGGTTAATTTTACGCTGCCAAGATAGCCGCCGCGACGATCTACGACGAATAGCTGATCAATCATTTCTGGTAATTCACCGCGCAGGCGTAAGTAGCGCAAAACTACATCCAGGCTCACATCTGGACGCACGGTAACCACATCAGGGTTCATCAGGCCGCCAGCAGAATCTTCGTGATGCGAGAGAACTTGGGCTAAGCGTTCCCGATCTTGGCGATCCATTGCCTGCAGAACTTCACGGATAACTGTGTCAGGAAGGTCGTCGAGAATATCGGCGAGGTCATCAAGCTCCAGTTCACCAGCTGCGGCAACTAGCTCTTGTTGGCTCATGTATTCAATCAGGCTAGCTCGAACCTCATCATTTACATGAACCAGTACATCACCTTCAAACTCGGCCTCGACCACTGCCCAAACAGCTAAACGCTTGGGTAATGGTAATGATTCGAGCAGTTCACCAATTTCAGCGCTACTAAGGCTGTGGAGTAATTTTTCTACATGGGTTCTGGTGCCAGAACCGAGGGCAGTAGATATTTTTTGCAGATGGCGTGCCGATTTCTCTTCATGTCTTTCTAGCATAGCGGCATTCCTGAATTAATCTGAGCTTGGTTGCAATATGTGTAATATAATGTGAGTATTATACTACCCTAATCCGCAGGTTTAAGCGTGAAATAGAGTGTATTAAAGTAGTTGCGCAGTACTAATTAAGGTAATTAAAAGTAACTAAGTTTTAATTGAGTTCGCGATGATAGGTTTGCACATTCCCATGCTGCCCGCCCAGAGATTTCGCCAGCTGCTCAACCAGATAGACAGAACGGTGTTGCCCGCCAGTACAGCCTATGCCAATAGTGATATAGCTGCGTTGAGTTTGGATGAAAACCTTTAGCCACCGATTTAATAGTGTTTCAATATCATTTAAATACGCGCTTGTTAGGGAATTGTTACCTAGCCAGTCAACGACTGCATCATCCCTACCGTTTAAGCTTCTTAATTGTGATTCCCAATGTGGGTTAGGTAGGCAGCGAACATCAAAAAGAAAATCCAAGTCCTGTGGCACGCCTCTTTTAAAAGCGAATGACTGTAACATTACAGTCATATTGGAGTTGTTATTGGCCGATACCAGTTTCCATATTTGTTGCCGGAGCTGGTGCAAGTTAATATCACTGGTATCGATTACGCAGTCGGCAGCATTCTTGAGTGGCCTAAGGATCTCATGTTCTTTGACCATCGCCGCAGGTAAGGCTGTTCTAGCTTCTGTAAGAGGATGCCGGCGCCTGGTTTCACTAAATCTCTGCACTAGAGTCTTGCGATCTGCAGTCAGGAAAATTAACTGGGTTTGAATTTGCTCGGAATTTAGTTGCTGCAACCATTCTGGTATATGCACTAAATCTTGTTTACGATCCCGAGCATCAATTGCAATGGCAATCAGTGGGTAGCGCTCTGGATTATCGAGAATTTGTTTTAAAAATGCTTGTAATAATGCTGATGGTAGGTTGTCAACGCAGTAGTAGTTAAGATCTTCTAATGCATGTAGTCCGATTGTTTTGCCGCTGCCAGAGAGACCGCTTAACAAGACAAGGTGCTGAGCTCCATTGGACTTGTGGTGGTCACCCTTATTCATAGTACATCGTAATGTTTAGCTCGCATCTAGAGTGACCAGGCAACAACTGATCACATCGAGTGTGTTGATATCTAGTTAATGTTTCCAATTTGCCAGTATAAGTTGCAGTTGTTTGCTAGAGTCGGCATTGCGTAACTGCTGGCGTAAAGTTTCATCTTCAAACATTTCTGCGATTTGAGCAATTAACTGTAAATGATCTTCAGTACAGTTTTGCGGTACTGCCAGAGCAAAAAGCATATCGACAGGGTCGCTATTATTGGTTTCGAACTGCACCGGTTTGTCGAGTTTAACGAAAGCAGCCCGCGCTGATGAGGCATTGTGTAAGCGCCCATGTGGAATCGCAACGCCGTGGCCCATAGTAGTACTGCCAAGGCGTTCGCGTGCACAAAGGCTTTCGAATACCATTCTGGTTTCATCGCTATTCTCACCATCGGTGAGTAGAGAGCTGATTATTTCCAGTAATTTTTTTTTGCTTCCCGCATGCGCGTGCATACGAATACGTTCAGGTGAGAGCAGATCTGTTACTTGCATAATTGTTAGTGTCTTTTACTTAGTGACCACGGTGGTGATCTCTGAGGATCTCTTTATGGCGAACTACTTGGCGATTGAGTCTGTCAACCATGATATCAATGGCCGCATACAGATCAGATTCAGTTGCGTGTGCAACTATAGCTTTGCCGCCGCCGGCTGTACTTAAGTTTGCTTCAGCAGTATGGGTATTCTTGGTTACATCAAGAACCACATGAGCCGATACGATATTATCAAATGAACGCTCTAGGCGGGACATTTTTTCAGTAACATAGGCGTGTAGTGACTGAGTAACTTCTACATGTTGTCCGCTAATTGTTAGTTGCATCAGTTTCTCCTTGGTGGGAATGCAGACGAGCTCAGGTACTGATACCTACTCATCAGCTTAGGTTGATTGACATCGTTGCCAGCCTGGTCGGCGCTGGCAGGGCCGATGATTACCGCTTCCATATATGTATATTATACTGAATTGTGCATGGGAAACTATATATAAATATCCTCATTACGGAAAGTGAATTTACTCTTGTAGTACACAAGATTAAAGCTTCTGCAGCTTTGCTCGGCGCTGTGATGATGAGCCCAGACCTATCGCCTCGCGATACTTGGCTACGGTTCTCCGGGCGATATGAATGCCTTGGTCATGTAGTTTATTTGCAAGCTTTTGATCGCTTAATGGTTTTCCGGCTGCTTCTGCCTCAATAAATTTTGCGATTAAAGACTTCACAGCCACAGCACTAACGGTCATTCCATTCAGGGTTTTAACATGACTGGAGAAAAATTATTTTAATTCGAATATTCCTCGAGGTGTCAGTGCATATTTATTGGTAGTTGCTCTCGAGACAGTAGATTCGTGCAATCCAGTTTCAGCAGCGATTTCACGCAAAACCAAAGGCTGCATAAATTCTTCACCTTTGCACAAAAAGGCAGATTGGTGCTCGGCGATAGCTTCAGCGACCAGCATAATCGAGCGATTTCGCAGTAACAATGAGTTTATTAACCAGCGGGCGTCACGTAAATGCCCTTGCAGGTACTCAGATTCTTTCTTACCCTCGGAGCGAAGCAATGAAATATAGTAGCTATTGAGGTGCAGTCGTGGCTCGTTATTCGGGTTGAGGGATACTCTCCAAGCATTGCCATCAGGGAGGAAATATACATCCGGCACAATATATTCATCTTTCCGATTGTCGTATCTGGAACCAGGGCGTGGTTCAAGTGAGTGGATAAGACTGATTGCCTGGTCAACTTTTTCTGCACTAACTGCCATTTGCTTGACTAGCTCTTCCCGATTACCTTCCGCCAGTAAATGCAGAAAATCACGACTCATAAGAGTTGCGACAGCCTTGCCAGTGGTATCTTTGGGTAACACACTAAGTTGAACCTGAATACAGTCAGCAGCACCAGTACAGGCCACACCTACAGGCTCCATGCGTTGTACCCGGCGTAGAACGGCAATAATTTCTGCTTCTTCTACGGCCAGCTCGGGTAGCAATGATTGGCGAATTTCGTCAATGCTATCAGCCAGATAACCATCGTCATCAAGGGCAAATACTATTGCATTAGCAATTACACTATCAACGCTTGAGAATGAGGTAAGATTTATTTGCCAGAGCAGGTGATCTTGTAAGCTTTCACTTGTATCAGCATAACTATCGAGTATATAGTCGCGATTATCAGGGCTGGACTGACTGGGTAAATCATTACTTTTTAGCCACTCATCAGCGCTTATTTCATCTAGCTGTTCTGTGCTCGGTGACTCATCACTACTTGAGCCTTCTGGTACTGATTCTTCTTCCCCTTCTTGTTCTAGCAATGGGTTTGAATCAAGTACATCTTGAATGTAGTCACGTAACTCCAGGCGACCTAATTGCAGCAACTTGATAGCCTGTTGCAACTGTGGCGACAGTGACAACTGTTGTTTTAATTTTAGTTCAAGTCTTTGCGCCAAGAGAGTATGTCCAGATTAGATTCTAAAGGAGTCGCCCAGATAAACATCGCGTACTGATTGGTTGGCGAGAATTTCATCAGGGGTTCCAGTAGCAAGTTCTTCGCCTTCACTGAGAATATAGGCATAATCACAAATATCCAGGGTCTCGCGAACATTGTGATCGGTTATGAGTACGCCAATATCAAGACTCACTAGATGACAGACGATTTTCTTGATATCACTGACAGAAA
>CAZEFU010000102.1:0-6571 GCA_964511515.1 uncultured Wenzhouxiangellaceae bacterium | reverse complement strand
AGCTGGCTGGGAACTACAAACTAACCCACAAAATTTGGGCTTTATAAAAACCGCAAATATCGGCTTACGCCAGGCTAAATCACATGCCGTACTGCTCAACTCAGATACAATCGTAACTAATGGCTGGTTAGAGCGCATGACTGCAGCCGCTAATCAAACAGTAGCTAGTGTTACACCATGGAGTAATAATGCCGAAATAGCCTCCCTGCCGGAATTTTGTCAGGCCAATCCAGTACCATCTGATCCAGAAGCAATTGCTGCCACTATCGCTGTTACGGGCACAGCTATATACCCAGAAATACCAACTGCGGTCGGTTTCTGCATGCTGATTACCGCTTGGGCGCTTAACAAGGTTGGTTATTTTGATGAGCAGAGCTTTGGGTTAGGTTATGGCGAAGAGAACGACTTCTCTAGGCGTGCAGTAGCTGCTGGCCTTCGCAATATTCTCTGCGATGATACCTATGTGGTGCATTTAGGTAACCAGTCTTTTGGCCCGCGCGGCCTATCCCCGGATGATGCCAGTATGCGACGTTTATTAAAAAAGCATCCAGATTATTTAGAAATCGTACAGAAATTTATTCGTGATGATCCATTAGCTGAGAGACGAGCCTTATTGGTTCAAGCACTCCTATCTGAAAATATAAAGTTTAGTTCTACCGAATATGGCAAACTAGAACAATGAGCGCTGAGGATGACAAGGCAATTAAGAATAAAGAGCAGAGCGCTGAGGTTCTTGAATTCACAGGCGAGCGTTTTACACCCGAAAACCTGCGTGAAATTTGGTATGAACATTATCATCGCTACGCCCTTGCCAGCCAGTTAGTAACCGGCTTGCATGTACTCGATGCAGCCTGCGGTGAAGGCTACGGTAGTGAGCTTCTTGCAGGTACCGCAGCTTCAGTAACAGGTGTTGATATATCAGCCGATGCCATTAATCATGCCAGCAGTCGATATGGGCAACGAGAAAATCTGGAATTCATTCAAGCAGATTGCAGCCAACTAGATTTTGAAGATAATAAGTTCGATGCAATTATCTCATTTGAAACCTTGGAACATCTGCAAGAGCAAGAGTCAATGCTGGCAGGTTTCAGGCGTATATTAAAACCTGGTGGCTGGTTATTGATTTCATCACCAGATAAGGCAGAGTACAGCGATGCAGAGGATTATTCGAACCCTTGGCATGTAAAAGAGCTGTACCGCGAAGAATTACTTGAACTGTTAGGCAAAGATTTTTCAACGGTTCGTCTACTGGGTCAAAAACTTGCCTTTCACTCAATAATATGGGATCTGCAAGCCACTGGTGCATACCAGAATCAGGTTTTAAGTGAAGGTCAGCTTGCAACAACTGACAAATTAGAGTCTCCCCCGCTTTACTTTTTAGCGGTGTGCGCTGCATCCGAAGAAGATTTGCCTGTTATGCCAGCCTTAAATTTATTTTCTGATCAGCAGGCATCTGTATATCAGCACTACAACCATGAAATTCGCAAGAATATGGCCGCTGGTGAATTGATTGCTCAGCGTGATAAAAAAATTGCTGACTTAGAGTTACAGTTGCAACAGCAAAAACCTGAAGCGACTGGCTTTTTAGGGAAGTGGCTTTCTCGTTTCTTTAAACGAAATTAAACAACTGACGCATGGAAAATCTTAAAGTCTCAGCAGTAATAGTAAATTATAACAGCGGTAGCTGGCTGGGTCGCTGTCTAGCTGCCTTGAGTAAATCCCAAGTTGCGCAAATTATAGTAGTTGATAATGCCTCGGTTGATAACAGCTTAGATTGCCTGCAATCAAAGGCTAGAGCGAATGTTAAATTGATTCAGAACCCAGATAACCCAGGCTACGCAGCCGCTTGTAATCAGGGTTTGGAGAGTATAGATAGTGAATTTATATTATTTCTGAATCCCGATTGTGAGTTGTTAGATAATGCATTAAGCAGCCTTTGTGCCGCCTTAATAAGTAATCCGCGCGCTATCCTTGCCGGACCCTGGGTAATTGATTCTAAGGGCAATGTTCAGCGTGCCACCTTACGGCGATTACCAACCTTGAAGAACTCAATAAGCGAGTTTTTTAGGCCCGGGAACCCTGCTGGAGTAGATCTCAGCCAAACCGCTAAACCTGTAGGCACACAAAAAGTAGAAGCAGTCAGTGGAGCCTGCCTGTTGGCGCGTACAGATATGTTACGCAAACTAAATGGTTTCGATCCGGGCTATATTTTGCATTGCGAGGACCTTGATTTGATGCGCAGAGCAGAGACTACAGAATATGATGTAGTTCTAGTTCCAGATGCATTAGTAATGCATCAACAGGGAGTATCTTCGCGCAGCCGCCCTTACTGGGTTGAGTGGCAAAAGCACCGGGGAATGTGGCGCTATTATAAAAAATTTGAGGGTCGTGAAGAAAATATATTTAAACGCGCCTTTGTTAGAGCTGGCATATTTGGACACTATCTAATCAAAGCATTTACGCTTGTACTCAAGCGTATTCAGGGCAACTAATAATCTGATGACTGAGTCGGTAATCGCTGTTACTGGTGCCAGTTCGCAAATTGGATTTTTTCTAGTTCCACAATTAATAGCTTCTGGTTATACCGTTATTGGGGTTTCTAGAAAACCTTTGCCAGAATACTTCAGGAAATTTGAGAATCACCCGAGACTACAATGGAGTACCTTTGGTAAGCTGGGAGAAATTCTCGATGATTCTACTTTTAATTTAGTATCAGTGGGTCCCTTATCCTTAGCGCATAAATTAATAGACCAGTTCAAACCAGAGCGAGTAATAGCTATTAGTACAGCCAGTATCTACTTTAAACAAGACTCTTCTGAGCTTGAAGAAAAGAACCAAATTGCACAAATACAACAATCAGAGAAGCTGATAAACACTTGGGGAGAGGGCGCGCAAGCAGGAGTAACAATTCTACGCCCAACATTGGTCTATGGCTGTGGTCTCGACCAAAATTTGACCAGAGTGGCAGGCTTGATCAGGCGCTGGGGCTTCCTACCCATTGCTGGCAAGGCTAAAGGCATGCGCCAACCTGTGCATGCCGAAGATATAGCAGTTTTGATTATAGCTTTACTCAACCTCGATGAGCTACCAAGTGGGATTTGGCCGTTGACTGGTGGTAGCAATTTAAGTTACCGGCAAATGATGGCGGCAGTTTTTAATGCCCTTGGCAAGAAGTCGCGCTTTCTACCTCTACCAAAATCCTTGCTAACTTTATTGAGTAAATGTATCAGTGAAGTGCATCCAGCCATGATTGCCAGACAAAACCAGGATCTTACACTCGAAGATAACCGCGCCCAAAAACAACTAGGATGGAACCCACGCAGATTTAACTTACTAGCGAGTGAAATACTGCCCCCTACATCCTGAGCGGCTATTTACCTAAGTAGTATACGGCCACTTTCCTACACAAAGCTCCGTGAATATGACAATTGTCATAAGTGGCATTGCTCTGCATGCTATAGGCATGAATCAATTAGCCATTAAACGACCAGACACCATGACACATCCAGGCGAGCTTTCCTGGGTAACACTTAGTACTATCGATAAAGAAAATTGGTTTGTTGATAACACACTAGCTTCATCAACAGCAAAGTCTTTACACAGCTGCTTGCAACAAACTAATTCACAGGTCTTAGCATGGGTATTGCTACCAGACCAGCTACAAATCCTACTGCAAGCAGGATCGAATTGCTGCATCCAAGATGCCATACAAAAACTAAAAGTAAGCACCGCAATAGCCGTAAATAAAGCAGCCCACGCAACTTTAGGAATTATCGGCCCGCTATGGCAGGTAGAACACCAAATCCAAGCAATCTACCGCCGTGATTGCGCCCAAGAAGTAGGCATGAACATCATCCGCCAACCCCAAAGACTAGGCCTGGTAGAAAACTACAGCCACTACCCTTATTGGGACACCATTTGGACCTAACTAAAGAGGGTCAGAGTAAAGGGTCAGAGTAAAGACGAGCTACCATCCCAGATCTCCGAATTACTCCCATCGCCCTTTCCGGGTTCTCGTATAACTCCACCCGTATTTCCAAGCTTCCACATAACTCCACCATTTTTCCGGACCTACGCGCAAATCACACCGTCTTTCCGGGGCGCCGAATAGGCGAACCCGGAACCCATGCCGGCTGTAACCCAGTAATACCGTCTTTACTGCGAAACCAGCTTTTTATAATGCACCCGGTGCGGCTGCAACGCATCATCGCCAAGCCGGCGTTTGCGGTCTGTTTCATATTCTGCAAAGTTACCCTCAAAGAAAGTCACTTCTGAATCACCCTCGTAGGCAAGAATATGAGTGGCAATACGATCCAAAAACCAGCGATCATGCGAGATAACCATAATGCAACCAGGGAAGGCCAGCAAGGCATCTTCCAGAGCACGTAAAGTCTCTACATCCAGGTCATTAGTAGGTTCATCCAGCAGCAATACATTACCGCCTGATTTTAGCAACTTGGCAAGGTGTAAACGATTACGTTCACCACCAGACAAGTTCTTTACCTGCTTTTGCTGGTCACTACCACGAAAGTTGAAACGACCCGCATAAGCTCGTGAAGATACTTTATAACGTCCCACTTCAATAAAGTCGGCCCCATCTGAAAGCTCTTCCCAAACTGTTTTATCACCATTGAGATCGGCTCGGCTTTGATCTACATATGCTAACTGCACAGTTGAACCAACAATAATCTCACCACTATCGGCCTGCTCTTCTCCGGTAATCATCTTAAACAGCGTTGATTTACCCGCGCCGTTACCACCGATTATGCCAACAATAGCTCCAGGTGGGATTTTGAAATCTAAGTTCTCAAATAATAATCTACCCTCGTAGCCCTTGCTTACCGAGTTGGCCTCAATTACCAAATCACCTAAACGCTCGCCAGGAGGGATATAAATCTCACTGGTTTCATTGCGTTCCTGGAATTCCCGCGAGTTAAGTTCTTCAAACTGACGCAAGCGAGCTTTGCTTTTAGCCCGGCGACCTTTGGGGTTACTGCGTACCCACTCCAACTCAGCCTTGATCGCCCGTTGACGAGAGGCTTCAGTGCGTTTTTCCTGTTGCAGGCGAGCATCTTTTTGCTCAAGCCAAGAGGAATAATTTCCTTTCCAGGGGATTCCTTGCCCACGATCCAGTTCCAAAATCCACTCTGCGGCATTATCCAGAAAATAGCGATCATGGGTTACAGCAACCACAGTGCCTTTGAAATCAACTAAAAAGCGTTCCAACCATGCCACCGATTCGGCATCTAAGTGATTGGTAGGCTCATCCAGCAAGAGCATATCTGGGTTCGCCAACAATAGCCTGCAAAGTGCTACCCGGCGGCGTTCACCACCGGACAATTTTTCAATTTTTGCATCCCAAGGTGGCAGACGCAGGGCATCGGCTGCTACTTCCAGGGTGCGCTCTAGCTCCCAGCCGTTGGCAGCTTCAATTAACTGCTGCACATCTGCTTGCTCAGTGAGCAAATCATTCATTGCCTCATCGCTCATTGGTTCAGCAAATTGCATGCTTATTTGGTCAAACTTAATCAGCAGGTCGCGCATGCATGCTACTGCTTGCTCGACCTCTTCGCGCACGGTGAGCGAATCGTCTAGTTCTGGTTCCTGCGGCAAGTAACCAATTTTAGTTCCTGGTTGAGGTCTTGCCTCACCTTCAAACTCTTGGTCAACACCGGCCATAATTCTGAGCACGGTAGACTTGCCCGAGCCATTCAAACCCAGCAAGCCAATCTTGGCTCCAGGGAAGAAAGACAGGGAAATATCTTTAATGATGGTGCGATTAGGGGGTACGGTTTTGCTCACCCCAATCATGGTGTATATAAATTCGGCCATAATAATATCTACATTTATAAATTCAGCTGCTAATTATCCGTCATTCCCGCCCTCCAGACCAGTTTCATTGGCACTAAAAGTGTTAAAATTGCATCAATAACACAAAATCAACAGCACTAGTGCCTAAGGAAATCTAAATATGTTTGATTGTCACCTAAAACTGGCTGAGTACGATCCTGAGCTTAGTGCTGCTATAGAAGAAGAGAAACAACGTCAGGAAGACCATATTGAGCTGATTGCTTCAGAAAATTACGTTACTCCATGTGTGATGGAGGCTCAAGGTTCAGTGCTGACCAACAAATACGCGGAAGGCTATCCGGGACGTAGATACTATGGTGGCTGCGAGTTTGTAGATAAAGCTGAGCAACTAGCCATAGATCGCTTGAAAGAATTATTCTCTGCCGATTACGCCAATGTGCAACCTCACTCTGGTTCGCAGGCAAATGCGGCGGTATATTTCGCCTTGCTTAACCCAGGTGACAAGGTATTGGGCATGAACCTGTCAGAAGGCGGCCATTTAACTCATGGCTCGCCAGTTAATTTTTCCGGGAAACTGTTTGATGTAAAACAATACGGACTAGACCACAAAACTGGTCTGATTGATTATGAGGCCATGCGTGAACTGGCGCTTGAACATCAACCTAAAATGATTATAGGCGGCTTTTCAGCATATTCTAGAGTGGTTGACTGGGCGCGCATGCGCGAGATAGCTGATGAAGTTGGAGCCTGGTTATTTGTT
>CAZEFU010000101.1:0-6583 GCA_964511515.1 uncultured Wenzhouxiangellaceae bacterium | reverse complement strand
GAAAAAACTCAAACACCCCCTTCGTCTCCCCGGAATTGCGCCTGCCCCCGCGTAGGCGGGGGACAGCAATATCCGGGACCCACCCCAGCCTGGATTCCGGGTTCGGCTATTCGCCGCTCCGGAAAGACGATTGGGGAAAGACAAAAGATATAAACTCTACTCTGGATTCCGATGATTACAAAGTCTTTGCTATACTAATGCTCAAGATCTAATTTCAGGATCAGTTTTCAGGAGGGAGCGACATGAGTGAAGATATGAACAGCGAAACCCAGGCAATCAGCCAGGATTCTAAAAACATGGTACTACTGGTATGGATAGGGACTATATTTTTTGGTTTTATCCCAGGTTTGATTCTGTATTTGTTAAAAAAGGATGATGCATATATTCAAGACCAATCCAAAGAAGCACTGAACTGGGCAATTACTGCCTTGATCGTATATTTTGCCGGCTTGATACTAATGTTTGTGGTGATTGGGATAGTGGTTATCCTAGCAATTGCTATTTGTCATCTGGTATTTTGCATTATGGGTGCTATTGCCGCATCTGATGGTAAAAAATACAGAGTGCCATTTGCAATACGCCTAATTAAGTAGGTTTAAACTTAGCCACCAAGAGCTGTTATTTAGCTCTTGCTGCTATTAGTGAGCAGCTTCCCAGTTTGCGCTAAAATCTGAGTCTACTCGCAGCGGTACAGACAAACTGGCCGCAGCCTCCATGCGGGAGGTTACTTCCTTTGTGAAGCTGTCTAATTGCTTCTCGTTCACTTCAAATACCAGTTCATCGTGCACTTGCATAATCATTAGTGCATCGGGTTTCTCGGCCTGCATCCACTGATCTACACTTAACATTGCCAGTTTGATAATATCGGCAGCAGTGCCTTGCATTGGTGCATTAATAGCGGCACGTTCTGCAGCTTGTCTGCGCATTGGATTGCGCGCATTAATTTCGCGTAGCAATAAGCGTCGCCCGAACATGGTTTCTACATATTCTTGTTTGCGCGCCAATTCGCGGGTAGTTTCCATAAACTCAAATACGCCTGGGTAGCGGGAGAAATATGTATCAATATATTCTTGTGCTTCACCGCGTTTAATATCCAGTTGTTTGGCCAAACCAAAGGCTGACATCCCATACATTAAGCCGAAATTAATCGCCTTGGCAGCGCGGCGCTGATCTGCAGTTACATCTTCTAATTGTGTGGCAAATACTTCGGCGGCGGTTGCGCTATGGACATCCAGGTTATTGTGGAATGCATCCAGCAGGGTTTTATCAGCCGACAAATGCGCCATAATTCGCAGCTCAATTTGTGAGTAGTCACAGGCCAAAATTACTCTGCCCGGCGGGGCGATAAAGGCCTCGCGTATGCGCCTGCCCTCGGCTGTTCGAACTGGAATATTTTGCAAATTAGGATCAGCAGATGAAAGCCTGCCAGTGGCAGCAACTGCCTGATGGTAGCTGGTGTGTACTCTGCCTGTTTTGGGGTTTATACGCAGTGGTAATTTATCTGTATAAGTAGATTTTAGTTTAGATAGGCTGCGGTACTCAAGAACAAGTTTTGGTAGCTCGTAATCACGCCCAAGTTCAGATAAAACATCTTCAGCGGTTGAGGGCTGGCCTTTGGGGGTTTTCCGAATTACTGGTAGTTCTAGTTCTTCAAAAAGTATATGTTGCAGTTGCTTGGGCGAGCCTAAGTTAAAGCTATGGCCGGCGAGTTTATAAGCTGTTTGTTCCATCAGTAACATTTTTTTAGCCAGCTCAGTGCTTTGTGCTGCCAGTAGTTTGCCATCAATTAAAACACCGGTTGTCTCCATTCTAGAAAGCACTGAAATAAGTGGTATTTCTAATTCTTCATAGAGTTTTTTAAGCTCTGGTATGGCTTCAAGCTTGGCCCATATGTGCTGGTGAAGACGCAAGGTGATATCTGCATCCTCGGCTGCATAAGGACTGGCTTTTTCTATTTCTACTTGATCGAAAGTAAGTTGTTTTTTGCCTGCTTTGCCGGCTATATCGGTAAATTTTGTGGTTTCTTGGCCAAGATAGCGAATGGCGAGAGAGTCCATATCGTGGCGCCCTGCGGTACTATCCAAAATATAGCTCTCCAGCATAGTGTCATGGGCAATGCCGTTTAATTCGATGCCATGATTGAGCAGAACATTACGATCGTATTTTAGGTGTTGGCCTACTTTGGCTTTACTTGGGTCTTCCAGCAAGGGCTTGAAACGCGCCAGTGTTGTGTCTCTATCTAATTGCTCAGGGCAGTCCGGATAACTGTGTGCCAGTGGTAAATACGCAGCCTCGCCAGGAGTTACTGCGAAACTTAGGCCAACAATTTGTGCCTGCATGTAATTAAGGCTGGTGGTTTCGGTATCGAAGGCGAATAATTCGGCTGATTCTAGTCTCTTTAGCCATATATCCAAGCTATCTTGATCGAGAATGGTTGTGTAGTTGGTTTCTACTTTTGGACTCGCAAATGAGCTTGTATCATCACCAGACCCTAACTCAGCCAGCCAGTTATTAAACTCATAGCGTTTTAATATCTCTGCCAGTTGCTGTTCATCTACGCTGTGCATTTGTAGCTCATCAGCTTTTACTTGCAATGGCACATCTAGCTTGATAGTTACTAGCTCACGCGAGAGTGGGAGCTGGGGCAGAAACTCTCTTAAATTCTCTCCTACCTTGCCTTTGATCTCATCAGCATGATTAATAATTTCATCAATATTTCCATACTGTTGCAGCCATTTTACTGCAGTTTTAGGGCCAACCTTGGGAACTCCTGGAATATTATCTGAGGTATCGCCAATTAGGGCTAAATAATCGATGATAAGAGCGGGCGGCACTCCAAATTTGCCCACTACTGAGTCTGGAGTCAGGGTGGAGTTTTTCATGGTATCTACCAAAGATACAGATGAGTTTACAAGTTGCGCCAGATCTTTATCACCGGTTGATACTACACAACTTAGCCCTAAAGCTGTGGCTTGTTGGCAAAGTGTGCCAATAACATCATCCGCCTCTACCCCGCCAATCTCGAGGATTGGAAAGCCCATTGCCTGCACCAATGCTTTCAGGCCATCTAGTTGTTCGCGTAATTCATCTGGCATGGGTGGGCGGTTGGCTTTGTATTGAGAATATTGCTCGTGCCTAAAGGTTTTGCCTTTGGCATCGAAAACCACAGCCGCCCGGCTTGGTCTCGACTCTCTAATCAACCGCCTGAGCATATTGGCTACGCCATAAATTGCTCCGGTGGCCTCTCCCTGGCTATTGTTCAGCGCGGGCATGGCATGGTATGCCCGGTAGACATAAGAAGATCCATCTACAAGAAATAGGGTGTTATCTGGCTTATTTTTTATTTGAGTCATATTCTAATTTGTTCACATGGGTGAATTATTCAGGCTATATTGGTATTCTAATACTTCTTTCCAGTGAGGCGCGGACTATGTGGATAATTAATCGAAAACTTCTTTTGCTAGGATTGCTCGGTATGCTCTTATCGGTGAGCTTTGTAGTTGCTCAGGAATCAGAGCCGCCACAGGAGGCTTTAGAGCCACCGCCATTACCGCCTAAGATACGCTCTGAAGAAGAACCGCCAGTGGTGAGTATTCGTACCGAAGAAGATAAAATTATTGAAGAGTATCGCCAAAACGGCCGCCTATATATGGTTAAAATAACCCCTAAAAAGGGTATTTCATATTACTACATGGATCTAGATGGCGATGGTAATCTTGAGCTGCAACCGCACGATGATGGTTTCAGTCCGGTTGCGCCGGCAATGTGGAAAATTAAAGAGTGGTAGCAGCAAGCGCGCTTTTAGAGCGTACCCAGAAATTAATAAATCAGCTGGGGCGCGGTATTTCGTGGCTTAGCTTGCTGATGGTTGTATTGATATTTGCGATAGTGCTGATGCGCTATGTTTTTAATGCCGGATCAATAGCACTACAAGAGTCGGCAACCTATTTGCATGTGGCGGTATTTATGCTGGCTGCAGCCTGGGTGCTGGCAGAAGATGGGCATGTGCGGGTAGATATATTTTACCGCGACGCTAGTCCCAGATATAAAGCTTGGGTTAATCTTTTGGGTAGTTTGTTATTGCTACTGCCATTTACTATTTTTATTTTTGTGGTCAGCTGGGATTATGTTGCCAGCTCAATAGCCCTGCATGAGGGTTCGCGTGAAGCTGGTGGGCTGCCATTGGTGTGGTTGCTGAAGGGCATAATTCCGGTTTTTGCAGTTTTACTAAGTGTGCAAGCTGTATTGTTAGCTGCTAATAGTTGGCAGAAGTTGTTTCGCCAAGCGCGGGCTTAATCTAGCTTCGCCCTAAGCTCGGTTAAAACTGCTGAAGTTGAAGGGGTTTTGCCAGTCCATAAATAAAATGAGCGCGCGGCTTGCTCAACTAGCATTCCTAATCCATCTTGATAATTTATTGAATTTAACTTGCACCAATTTAAGATAGGCTGCGCAGCTTGTCCGTAATTTAGATCGTAATACAGGGCGTTTGGACTAAATGCCTTGGCTGATAAAGCCGGCAGAAGACCTTGGTGGCCTAAAGATGTTGCGTTTATAACTAGATCAAACTTACTAGATGTATTAGCTAGCTCATCCATGCTTATTGATTTGTAGTTTGTTTCATTTGTGTGGCTTAGCAAGCTCTCAGCTTTTGATTTATCTCGATTAGCAATGATTAGCTTGGTGGGTTTAGAGTCTAATATTTTATCGATAATTCCGGCAGCTGCCCCGCCTGCACCTAGCAGGCAGACTGATTGCTGCTTAATTTCTCCACCAGTATTTTGTAGGTCAGTTAACCAGCCCTCACCATCGGTATTATCTGCACAAATGCCAGCTTGTTTGAAAATTATTGTATTGGCAGCTCCAGCCTTGTTGGCAGCATCTGATAACTCATCTGCGAGCTCACAGGCAAGGTTTTTCAAGGGTAAGGTGATATTGCAGCCAGCGGCGCCGGACTGCTGTAATTTACCTAGTGCTGCCGTAAATTGCTCTGCAGTACAGCTTATTAATTCGTAGTTCAGCGAAATGCCAAATTGCTGCGCAAAAAGTTTATGTATTGCTGGCGAGAGGCTATGTTTTACCGGGTTGCCGAGAAGTGCTAGTTGGAGAGTTGTCAAGTGAAGAATACCAAAATGCTTGTTAATTAACTTATTTTAACCCGAAATAATCGAATTGCGTAAACCCAGCAGCCATTTAGCTTTGGCATTGAGGGCAGTAGAAACTAGCCCGCTGCCCCAGAACTATCATTTTGATTGGCTTTGAGCAGCTTACGCAGGCCTGGTTTTCGCGCCCATAAACCAGTAGTTCTTGGGCAAAATACCCTGGCTGGCCATCGCTGTTGGTAAAGTCTTGTAAGGTTGTGCCGCCTTGGGCAATTGCTTCTTGCAGCACTTCACGAATAACAGTGCTGAGGTGCTGATAGCGTTGCTTGGAAATTCTTCCAGCTTGGCGTTGGGGCAGAATGCCGGCCCTAAAAAGCGCTTCTGAGGCGTAGATATTACCTACCCCAACCACTACATGCCCATTCATAATAAATGGTTTTACAGCTTGTTTACGCCCTCTGGATAAGCGCCATAGGTGCTGATCATCGAATTCTTCTTCTAAGGGTTCAGGACCAAGCTTAATCAGCAGTGGATGTTCTTCAATAGGGCCTGTCCACCACAGTACTGCGCCGAAGCGGCGGGGGTCGTTTAGGCGTAGAACCAAATTATTTTCCAAGGCGATATCAACATGATCGTGTTTGCCAGCTTCCTGCTGCGGGCTAACCAAGCGTAAACTACCTGACATACCCAAGTGCATCAGAATAGTGCCGCCAGCAAGACTAATTAAAATATATTTACCGCGGCGCTCAACCTTTTTTATTCTTTGTCCGCTTACTGCCTGAATTTCAACCGGTATGGGCCAGCGCATCCGTGGCTGACGCACAATAATCTTGGTGATTTTCTGATCTACCAACCGGGGGCGTATTCCACGACAGGTAGTTTCAACTTCTGGCAGCTCGGGCATAAATAATTCACTTGGCTTGAAGCTTTTATTGTGACATAAAAAACCCGTCCGAAGACGGGTTTTATGAACTATTCTGCATAGCTAATTTATTTAATTTTAGCTTCTTTGTAGATCACATGCTTGCGTACCCGAGGGTCGTACTTTTTATACTCCATTTTCTCAGGGGTGTTCTTTTTATTTTTGTCGGTAGTGTAATAATGACCAGTACCGGCACTTGAAACTAATTTGATTTTATCGCGCATTATAAACTCCTCTGGTTGAAACCAGATTAAACCTTTTCGCCACGTGAGCGTAGTTCTGCAAGCACGACATCAATGCCTTTCTTGTCAATAGTACGCAAGCCTTTTGTAGAAACGCGTAGTTTTATCCAGCGATTCTCAGACTCTACCCAAAAACGGTGATTGTGTAGGTTGGGAAGAAACCGACGCCGTGTTCTATTGTTAGCGTGCGATACGTTGTTACCCGTCATTGGGCGCTTTCCTGTTACCTGGCAAACTCTGGCCATCGGGCTATCCTGTAATTTTGAAAAAATGTAAAAACGAGCCGCACATTATACTCGAATAATTGATTTATTACAGAT
>CAZEFU010000100.1:0-6600 GCA_964511515.1 uncultured Wenzhouxiangellaceae bacterium | reverse complement strand
CAATGCCGCTCTACGGAAGATGATCCTGCCAGGTGCGCTGGCGATTTTAGCGCCACCAGTAATCGGTTTCACCCTTGGTGCAGAAGCTTTAGGTGGCATGCTCGGCGGCGCCTTGATTACTTGTGTATTAATGGCTTTGATGATGGCCAATGCAGGTGGTGCTTGGGATAATGCCAAAAAGTATGTTGAAAAAGGCAACTTCGGCGGCAAGGGTTCTGATACCCATCACGCAGTAGTAGTTGGTGATACAGTTGGCGACCCGTTCAAAGATACTTCAGGGCCGGCAATGAATATTTTGATCAATGTTATGGCAATCGTTAGTTTGGTGATTGCACCTTTATTAACTTTTTGATTCGAGTTTGCTGAAAAGCAAAGCCCGCTGTTTTGCAACAGCGGGCTTTTTTGTTAGGTATAACAATATAATATTTCGATAGTTAAATAGACCGAAACATACTCTCATATCAACTGCACCAGAAAAGACTCCACAGGTACTTTTATTGGCTGGGTGTACTTAAAGCAATCTACTTTTGTGTAAGGTAAATCCATTACAACTTGAAAGGCATATTTAGCCCCGGTTTTATCCTGAAACCAGGATAGATGTTTATTCAAACTGTGTTTAGAGCTAGTTTTAACCTCTACTAGCATCCATGGCTGATCATCTTTGGCGACTAGAAAATCAACATCTTTCTGATCTTTCGTGCGCAGGTAGTACAGAGCGAAATCACCTAGGCCAGTGTCTGTCCACCAATCTACAGCTTTGAGCAAATGGCTGGCAATCAGGTTTTCATGCCTGGCGCCGGGGTCTTTAACTTGAGACCAGTCCCAGAGATAGGTTTTTGGGTCTTTGCGCAGAGCTTTGCTCAAGTTTCTATGCCAGGGGCGAATACGATAACAGTAGTAAAAACTCTCAAGTACGGCCACCCAGCGTCTGATGGTATCTACTGATACTCGAACCTGCTTTGCCAATGTTGAATATCGTGTTATCTGGCCACTTTGGCTACTGAGAATATCCGCTAAAGTTTGTAACTGCTGTATTTCATGTATTCTGGTTCCATCCCTTATATCTTCCAGAATTAATTGTTGATTGCGTAGTTTTTGCCAACGATTATAGAAACGTTGATCCGCTTTTATAAAAGGTTCAGGAAAGCCACCAAATTTAATTAATCTTGGCAGTGTTTCGGGGTTTGGCGCTTGAGTTTCCTGAATGTCGGTGTCGGTGTTAACAGCTGCTGTCAGCTCTCTTAAGCTAAATGGATGCATTTGGTAATGAAAGTACCTCCCCATCAGGCTATCACCACCTTTGCGAAAGAAATCCATACGTGCACTGCCGGTGACTAGGATACGTGCGTGATCCTCATAGAGATCGAAGAACCCTTTTAACCAATTTTTCCAGTCTTTATATTTATGTAGCTCATCAAAAACAAGCACTGGAGGTGACTCATGTACTTGATCTAGTTCAAGAATACTCGCTGTTGGTTGAATTCCGGATAATATCGTTTGCCGGTGTGCGGGGTTATCCCAATTGATATAGCTAGCGGCATTGCTAATCAGCCCTTTGGCCAAGGTTGTTTTGCCTACTTGTCTGGGTCCAGATATAAACAACATCTGTCGTTGCTGAAGAATCTCTTTTGCCAGTAGTTCAGTATAGTTTCTTCTCATGCTATTTTATGTTGCATCGTAAATAAGTGCGAACTATATTACGATGTATCGTAAATAAGTACAAGTCGGATGGCACCACGTTGGTCCGAATGGCTAATAAATGCAGGATGCCCGTTAACGGGCATCCTGTAGATTAGAACTTTTAAAGTGGCTCTACCACCAGCACAACACCTTTAGTTGCAACCACCCGAACTTTCTCACCTATAGGTAAATCCGGGCCACTAACTCGCCAGGTAGAATCGTCTACTTCAACTTTGCCAACACCATTAATAATGGCATCTTCCAGTGCAAACACTCTACCAACGTATTGCTTGCCGCGTTGATTGAGGAAGGGCTGGTCGCTAGTGGGAGGGTTCTTTTCCCGGTAGACTTTCCAGAGGTAGGTGGTAACTATGGATAAAATCGCGAATAGTACCAGCTGCACTTCAAGCGGCATAAAGGGCATAACCAGCAGCAGTAAACCAACCAATACCGCGGCAATGCCCATCCACATAAAGTAGAAACTGGGAACCGTTAGCTCAATAATCAGCAAGATTCCAGCGGCTATCCACCAGTGCCAGAAAACAATTTCTTGAAGAAATTCCATCATTATCTCCTATGAATCCTTACCAAAGGTTTCTTTAGCTATTTCACCGATTCCTGCTAGGCTGCCAAGGATAGAAGTTGCTTCAATTGGCAGCAACAAGGTTTTTTGATTCGGGCTGTGAGCAAATTCTTTCAGCGCCTCAACATACTTTTGCGCCACAAAGTAATTGATTGCCTGTACATTACCGTTGGCAATTGAGTCGGATACCATTTGCGTTGCTTTAGCTTCAGCCTCGGCTAAACGCTCTCGTGCCTCGGCATCACGGAAGGCGGCTTGTTGGCGGCCTTCGGCATCTAAAATAGTTGCCTGCTTTTCACCATCGGCTTCCAAAATAGCTGCTTGCTTCACGCCTTCAGCCTCTAAAATTGTGGCGCGTTTCTCACGCTCAGCTTTCATTTGCCGGGCCATTGACTGAACCATATCTTGCTGCGGAGAAATATCCTTGATTTCAATACGGGTTACTTTCACGCCCCAAGGTGTGGTGGCTTCATCTACTACCGAAAGCAAACGATGATTAATGGCATCGCGCTTGGATAAAGATTCATCCAAATCCATCGAACCTAAAACGGTACGAATATTGGTCATGGTTAAGTTTAATACCGCATATTCCAGGTTGTTAACCTCGTAAGCGGCCTTGGCTGCATCAAGTACCTGATAAAAAACTACGCCATCTACGGTTAATACGGCGTTGTCTTTGGAAATAACTTCCTGTGATGGTACATTTAATACTTGCTCCATCATATTTATCTTGCGGCCAATGGCAAAGATAAACGGTATCATTAAATGGAAGCCTGGTTGGAAGGTCGTAACGTACTTGCCAAAACGCTCAACGGTATAGTTAAAGCCCTGGCGCACGGTAATAACCGTTTTGCTCAGAACTACAATTCCTAATACTACAAAAATTCCTGCCCAAATAAGTGGTGTCATAATCGGATCCCCTCGACTAAGTTAAGGAGCCTTTGATTTATTCTGGGTGAGGTAGATTGAGATTCAGAATTTATCAAGAGTCAGGCTGTAAGTGCTTGTAATAGCACAGCTATTGCGGGCGCTTACTAACGCAGCTATTGAAAATTATGGACTCAAGATGCTCATTCACGAATAGATCAGAGGTTCCTTCAAGTTTCCAGTGCGCGAAATTGCGCAATGGGAGTAATCACAGCAATATAATATACACAATCGTATAATACTGTCATGAGCCAAAAGTCACATCCACATAAAACACTCGAGATGCGCGATAGCCTATTTAGTGAGTCTAACACCCAGGAGTTTCGTTTTGACGATGCTGTGGTGCGAGTATTCCCAGATATGATTAAGCGTTCAGTACCTGGCTACAATTTGATTATTCCCATGTTAGGGCTATTGGCTCGACGTTTTGTGCAGGCAAACAGCAAGGTTTATGACCTTGGCTGCTCCTTGGGCGCGGCAAGTTTGGCGGTGCAAGATGCGCTAAATATTACTGGTGTTGAAATTATTGCGGTGGATAACTCAGCTGCAATGCTGGCCAAACTTGAGCAAATTTTAAAAGATAGCCAACAGCAGCCAGAAATTCTACTCAAGCAAGCAGATGTCGAAGATATAGGTATCGATAGTGCTAGCCTAGTACTGCTGAATTTCACTCTGCAATTTATTCCGCCTGAGAATCGAGTAGCACTACTAGCACGAATCTATCAGGGAATGAATGCAGGTGGAGCATTACTGCTTTCTGAAAAGATCCTTTTGGAAGATAAAGCTGAGCAACAATTGTTAACAGATTGGCATCACGACTTTAAGCGCAGCCAGGGTTACAGTGATATGGAAATTGCCAATAAGCGCAATGCCTTGGAAAATGTATTGTTGCCTGAGTCTATGCAGGCACATAAACAGAGGCTAGAAGAGGCAGGATTTAGCCGTATCATCCCATGGTTTCAGTGTTTTAACTTTGTGTCTTTGGTGGCAATTAAAGAATAGCTGAATTGTTTGGTATTGCCGGTTGGATGCTATTAGCTGGTATTTAGGCTTGAGGCAGGATGATTTAAGAACATATTTGTGCAAACCTCTGTAACAATCCCCATGCTTGTGGAGTCTCTTTAGTTTCAAGCAACAACTCCTCAACATCCAGACCTTCCTGCTCTAGACGCTCACGCCTAGCATGGAGGTAGCCACGCATAATATCGGCATCAAATTCAGGGTGAAATTGAACCCCCCAAACATTATTCGCAAAACGGATTACATGATTTTGATCTTGCTCGGTTACCGCTAACACCTGTGCTCCTGGTGGCAGCCTGAGCACACTTTCTTCATGTGTGGTTTGGCTGTTAAACGGCGCTTGCAGATTTTTCAGCAGCAAATCATCCGCAGCCTGATCGGTTAGGGCTATTCGTTTTGTGCCTATTTCACGACCTTGCGGATTGGGGCCGACTATTCCGCCGAGCGCCTGGGCCAAAAGCTGATGACCGTAGCAAACCCCAAGCACAGGCAGATTGTGTGCGATGGCTTGTAGTAACCAGCGCCCTGCTCGCTCGCTCCAGTCTAGTCTGTGACTAACCATTGCAGCAGAGCCTGTGATTACTATTCCGGCGTAATCCCAGCTCTGTGGCAGGGCCTCAGACTGTGCCTCAAGAATAACTACAGGCTTGCTCAGGCCAGCTTGAAACCACTCCGTGAAATCACCGTGCTTCGCTGCAATAGCTGAAATTGTATTGCCAGTGTTCAAAATTGCAATAGGTTTCATTTCAATTAGTCGTTACATTCGTAACCCTCGACTCCAGTGAACCGGCTCATCACCAAAGTATCGCTGCCTAAGTTGCCGAAGTCATAAATAACCTCAATGCTATTACAGCTTAGTACCTTCAAGCTCAGTGTGCCGATATTAGTGTTGCTTGCAGCAACGCCCGAGTCATCAAGAAAATTAAGCCCGCTGAAAACTAGTGCAGGCATGGTAACTTCATCCGCACCCTCTGGAATTTGGGCGTTGCCCACCAGCCAAAAAGGCTCGCCATTTAGGTAAGTGAACCAGGTATAAAAGGCGAAGGGCCCGAGTTGGTTCTCGCCTATGTTTAACACAATTCCTTGGTTTTGTTGGTTGGGTGCTATCCAGGCACCATTCATGCGGCCATTTAAGCGGCTGGTAGAAAGAGCTGGTATTTGCGGGCGCAATATAAACATACCACGTGATATGTCACTCACCAGAATCGTGCCATTGTCGAAGAATGGATATACATTCCAGGCACCATCAAAGCTAATTGAGTCGCTGCCGGGTTTGGTGTCAAAGTAGGCAGCTTCACGAAGTTGCGGAATAGATGGGTTCTCGATTTCCAGAATCCTTACACCGCCTTCGTAATTTGCCTGATATAAGTATCCATCTTTGACGTACAAATTGTGATCAATCAGGTTGGTAGAGGCATAATGGGCACCTACATATTGAGGGTTTTCAAGGTCATCGATGCGATAGACCAAGGTTCTGGTATTCATTCCAAACTCTAGCTCATCAAGTTCGTCGCCAACAAAAATAAAGCGGTGATCTTCGCTAAGCCAATTTTGGTGCGAATAACGATTTAAAGGGTGGGTCATACTCGCCAGTAATTGAGGATTGCTTTTGTCAGTAACATCAGCAATTGCAACATGGTTGCCATTGCTGGCAAAGCAAATTTCTTTGCCAACATATGCTGAATCTTGCCCGCGGTAAATTACACATTGGGCATCGTGGGTGTCACCAGCTGCTGAAAAACAACCAACAAAAGCAGGGTTGATTGGGTTTGATAAGTCGAGCATATAGAGCCCGCCTCCACATTGGCTGCTGCCGACAACATAGCCAAAGCCGGTTTCTTCATTAATAATGATATTATGCGCTGAACCAATGGCAGTATGATTTCCCACAGTATTAAAAGTGCTGCCAGGGCTGGCTGTAAGCAATATCTCAAGGTCAAAAATTTGTATGCCATGACCAGGATAGCTATCAGCCACAACATAAAGGTAGTTTTGGTAGGTTTTAAGATCTCGCCAGGAAGAGCTGCCGCCATTTGGGCTCGGCAGGTTGCCCAAATATATAGGGTTTACCGGGTCTGTGACCTCAACAAATGCTGTGCCATTACTACGTCCAACCAAGGCAAAATAGCGCCCGCTTGCTTGGTCTTTCCAGCCCCAGCTATCCGCGCCACTACCGCCGCCAATTGCGGGCAAGCCAAGGTGGGATAAGAGGTCAATATTATGGCAAGGGTAGCCGCCGGCAACACCCTCAATGCACTCAGCCTGAGCATCGCTCTGGATAAGTGTAGAAGAACCCCCGCCGTCATCATGTTGGGGTTTTGAGGCTGTAGATTTAGTCGCAACATGAAGCTGTTGATTAACTTTCTCGCCAATTGGGACAGCGCTAACTA
>CAZEFU010000099.1:1639-6613 GCA_964511515.1 uncultured Wenzhouxiangellaceae bacterium | reverse complement strand
TGAGAGTAAACTTGAGCCAGAGCGGAGCCGCCCATGCGATTTTTACCGCGACCAAGATCGAGCAACAGCACACAGGTATCACCAGTTTGTAGCTGTGGAGTTAAGCTGCGCTGGATATCACTAACTGGAGCGAAGGCTGTAACAATCAATGACAATGGTGCTTGCATTTGCTGCGCTCCATGCTCAGCATCATCCCAGGCAGTACTCATAGACAAAGAATCCTTGCCCACAGGAATTGCTATGCCTAGTTCAGGGCAAAGCTCCATCCCTACAGCTTGCACGGCATCGAACAGATCAGCGTCTTGGCCGGCTTGGCCGGCTGCGGCCATCCAGTTTGCAGATAACTTGATATCACCGAGTTTTTCTATTGGGGCTGCACAAATATTGGTAATCGCCTCGGTCACCGCCATGCGCGCTGCAGCTTGGGCATTAACCATCGCTAACGGAGTGCGTTCCCCAATAGCCAAGGCCTCGCCTGTAGTTGCAGTAAAGCCGCTAGCGGTAACTGCACAATCGGCAACTGGAATTTGCCAGGGGCCAACCATTTGATCACGAACTACCAGGCCACCAACGCTGCGATCGCCAATAGTAATTAGAAACTGCTTGGAAGCTACTGCCGGTAAATGTAACACTCGTTCACAGGCATCTTTTAGTGAAATATTGCTGCTATCGAAATCTATTCTGGACCTGTGCAGGTGTTCGGCCTGCCGTTGCATCCGTGGTGGCTTGCCCAGAAATACCTCCATTGGTAAATCGATTGCTGCAGTTCCCAGTAACTTATCTGTAAGCTGCAAGTGACCATCATCTGTTGCCTCACCCACAATGGCAACTGGGCAACGCTCGCGCTCACACAATGCCAAAAACAAGTCCAGCTTGTCAGGGTACACCGACATTACGTAGCGTTCCTGAGATTCATTGCACCAGATTTGCATTGGCGACATTGAAGCATCAGCACAAGGTATCTGGCGTAGTTCAAGGCGACCACCCTTGCCGCTATCGTGGAGTAATTCAGGTAAGGCATTAGAAAGCCCACCAGCGCCCACATCGTGGATAGAGATAAAAGGATTGTTCTCACCCAGCGCCCAGCATTGATCGATTACTTCCTGGCAACGGCGTTCCATTTCCGGGTTCTCGCGCTGCACTGAGGCATAGTCAAGCTCCCCATCACTAGCACCCGATTCCATGGATGATGCAGCCCCGCCACCCAGCCCAATCAACATAGCAGGGCCACCAAGAACCAAGATTGGAGCGCCGGCATGAATTATATTTTTTTCCACATGCTGGCGGCGGATATTGCCCAAGCCACCAGCTAGCATAATCGGTTTGTGATAGCCCCAAAGCTGTTGGTCATAGCTGAATTCAAAAGTTCGGAAATAACCAGTCAATGCTGGCCGGCCAAACTCATTGTTAAAGGCCGCTCCACCTAGTGGGCCATCAAGCATTATTTCCAGTGCTGAGGCAATGCGTTCGGGTTTGCAGGGTGTGCCCTCCCAAGGTCTGGGGGCGGCTGGTATGTGCAAATGTGAAACTGAAAATCCGCAAAGTCCGGCCTTAGGTTTTGCCCCTCGGCCAGTAGCTGCCTCATCCCTAATCTCGCCACCAGAACCAGTCGCCGCACCTGGGTAGGGAGAAATAGCTGTTGGGTGATTATGGGTTTCTACTTTGATCTGGATATCCACCTGCTCATTATGGAACTGGTAGTTATGGTTTTCCGGATCAGGAAAAAATCGCTCGGCTAATGACCCGGCAATAACCGCAGCGTTATCGTGGTAAGCCGACAGCGTGTTTTGCGGGGATACTTTAAAAGTGTTTTTAATCATCCCAAACAGGGTCTCAGAACGAGTCTGGCCATTAATGGTCCAGCTTGCATTAAAGATTTTATGCCGGCAATGCTCTGAATTAGCTTGGGCGAACATCATTAATTCGGCATCAGTTGGGTCGCGTTCTAACAACTGATACTGCTCACAAAGGTATTCAACTTCTGCAACTGAAAGTGCCAGGCCAAGATCGAAATTTGCCTTATCCAAAGCTTGCTTGCCTTGCTTTAGCAGCTCGATCTCTTTCAGCGGACTGGGCTTGCCCTGCTGGAACAAAGACATAGCTAACTGGCTACTAGCAAATACTGACTGAGTCATGCGGTCGTATAACAGACAACTAAGCAGTTCACGCTCTGACTCACTAAGGTCAATGGAAATAACAAAAACCTGGGCCCTTTCAACTCTGGTCACAGACGAGAAACCACAGCGATGCACAATATCGGTAGCTTTAGTTGACCACGGGGACTGGGTACCAATTCGTGGGGTAATTAGAAATGAAGAGGCTGCAGGTACTTGCGTAGTTAGTTGAGCCTGGAGTAGCTCACATACACGTACTTGTTGTTCGGGCTCAAGCTCTTCTGTAAGGTCCAGCAGGTACACCCAGGAGCTAGCCAGCGCGAACTCACGCCCAAGCTTTTCGCATAGTTTTTTATTAAGTTGCAATCGCCGAAATTCAGAAAGCGCAGCCTCACCAGATAACTCGAGAAACATTTTCAACGCCACCTCAGGAAATAAGCAATTTAGTGGTGAAATTATAAACTAGTACGGGTGCATCACCAAGAAACAAGTTGTTTATACTTGTGGCGGGTGTGTTATTGCGTGTAGCAATATCCGAGATCCAGTTCCGTGGCATGGATTCTGGGTTACGTGGCATGGATCCCGGGTTCGCCTACTCGGCGCCTCGGGAAGACGGCTATGTTTCCTTCCTGCACGCTACACACTGTCTTGGGAAGACCGCGGTGGTGTTGAGAGTTGACTCTGTTGGTGCCTTACGCCGAATTAGTCGGCGAACAGCTCCATTCAGATTATTGGGTATGTGCTACTTGCTACTAGCTGCCATTGCATCCAGACGTTCGCGCAATTGCTTAGGTGGTACATAACCAGGGATCATGTGTCCATCTTTAGTAAACATTGCTGGTGTTCCAGTAACACCGATTTTCATGCCTAGTTCATATTGGTCTTTTATCGGATTTTTACATGTTTTTGGTTCTGGTGTGCTACCTGCTTTGGCAAATGTCAAAGCTGCTTGCTGATCATCGGCGCACCAAGCTGAAACAAATTTATCGTATGACTCCGAGCCAATACCAGCGCGTGGGAACGCCATATATTTTATGCCAATTCCCTCGCTATTGTATTCATCCATCTGATTGTGTAATTTCCGACAATAGCCGCAATCAATATCAGTAAATACAATTACATCGTAATCGGTTTTTTCTGGAGCAAATACTATTAGCGAAGAGCTGTCGATTTGGTCAATAATTTTTTTGCGAATACCAGACTTTGCGTTATCCGTAAGATCTTGCCTTGTTTCAAGGTTATACATAGATCCCTGCATCAGATATTTGCCATCAGCACTGAAATACACTACTTCAGAATCGAGCACCACCTGCAATAAGCCGGGAATTGGTGTTTCGCTTACTGCGATATCCTCGATTGCAGGACTTAGTCTTTTCACAGCCTCTCGAACCTCTTTGTATGAATCTTTAGCAAAAGCACCGGTAGTACACAGGATGCTGACGAGTATTGTTGTAATTAAGTAGTTTATTTTAAAGTATTTCATTAGTTTTCCAGTATTGATTACTCATGTATGAACATTAGAGATATCTAAAGTTCAATATGCTTGAATTTATCCCCGAGGGTGGTGCTCGGCATGTAATTGCTTTAGCCCTTCACGAGCAATATGTGTATATATCTGGGTTGTTGAAAGATCACTATGACCCAACAACAATTGTACCACTCGCAGGTCTGCTCCGTGGTTTAACAAGTGGGTTGCAAAGGAATGGCGAAGCATATGCGGTGAAACTTTGCCTTCTATGCCTGCTTGACGGGCATATTTACTCACTGCATACCAAAATGCCTGCCGACTGAGGCCGGATTTTCTGGCTGTCAGGAAGACCACCTCACTTTGCTCTCCTTTCAAGAGAGACTTTCTGCCATCGTTCAAATATAGCAACAACCACTCTTCGGCAGTTTCACCTATTGGCACCAGCCTTTCCTTGCCGCCCTTGCCGACCACTCGAAGAACGCCTTGCGATAAGCTCAGGTTAGAAATTTCCAAGGTAATCAGCTCGCTAACTCGCAGTCCAGCTGCATACATAAGCTCCAACATGGCTCGATCTCGTTGCCCCACAGGTTTATTGATATCTGCTGCATGGAGAATTAGTTCAACCTGTTTTTCTGAGAGTGCTTTTGGAAGGCCACGACCTAGTTTTGGCGATTCAATCAGGGCTGTTGGGTCAGTATTGAGTAGGTTTTCACGGAGTCGATAACGATACAACTGGCGTAGTGCGGAGAGATTTCTTCCTAAAGTTCTGGCGCTTGCCCCACGTTTGGTCTTACTAGCAAGATATAATTGTATGTCTGCCCGACTTGCGCTGTCTATTTCAAGTTCCTTAGCGGTCAAATAGTCTGCAAACTTGTTTAAGTCATAGCGATAGCTTGCCAAGGTATTCTCTGAAAGCCCGCGCTCTGCCCAGATGGCATCAAGAAAATTATCTATCTCAAGCTTTTTTGTCATTCTGTTTCGATGGGCCTCATTTATTCAGAGTGTAATATAAAAAGCCCGGCAAGCCGGGCTTTTTCTTTGCATATTACCAAGAAGCTAACGCTTAAAGATTTCGACTATCCTGGCTTCCAGTTCGTGAAGCCGTTTGATGGCCTTCTTCTCTAGACCTGAAAACTCTTTGAAAGCCTCGCCTTCTAGCTTACTGAGCTTTTCACCCAGTTTTACTATCTCAGATTTTACAGCCGATAAATTTTTAATCGCTGCACTTTCTAGTGCCGCTAACTTACCTACTACTTTTTTGCTTTTTTTTTAGAAGCTTTTTTCTTAGATGCCTTCTTCTTAGCTACTTTTTTCTTAGAAGTTTTCTTCTTAGAAGTTTTCTTCTTAGAAGCTTTCTTCTTAGAAGCTTTCTTCTTAGAAGCTTTCTTCTTG
>CAZEFU010000099.1:0-1539 GCA_964511515.1 uncultured Wenzhouxiangellaceae bacterium | reverse complement strand
CTTTCTTCTTAGAAGCTTTCTTCTTAGAAGCTTTCTTCTTAGAAGCTTTCTTCTTAGAAGTCTTCTTCTTGGCAACCTTTTTCTTAGTTACCTTCTTCTTAGAAGCTTCTTTCTTTGTATCTTTAGGCGCAGTTGACCCACCGCTACCAGTTTCTTCAGCTTTCTTCTCTAACAATTCTTCTTCAAGACGTAACATAGTTTAACTCCCTATTTCCACCAGTAGCACTACGATGCCACAACAGTAGGTATCTTGTCACTATTTATTTTGCTCAGACATGTGTTTTATCCACGCTTGAGCTGCAGATCTTGTTTTTGGGAAGCGAGTTGCTTCACCAAAACTATTGCGGGCGGAGCTATAACTCTTTGAGTTAAAATCAGCCATTCCTTTGAGCAACCAGGCTTCACCTTTCTGGTTATCTTTAAGGCCGCCTTTCTTTAAAGCTGATGCTAATGCCGCACTAGTTGCCGGCCAATCTTCTTTATCGGCTAACAAATAACCGCGGCGCAAGTCAATTTTTCCATTGGTGGCCATCTTGCCAGCTGCACTGAATGCATCTAGAGAATTGTCCACCTCTGCTGCCTGATACCAGATATCACCAAGCTGAGTCAGGGTTTTTTCATCACCAGCAATTATGCCTTCCTTAATAGCCTTATCGAGAACCGTTGCTGCCGAGTAAGGAATATCTAGATATTGATATAAGCTTATCAGCTGGTTAACGTCAGACTTCTTCTTCAACAATTTATTCTTGTATGCTAGAGCGAGTATAGATAAAGCTTTCTTATCTTGCTTTAGCTTCACATAAATAGAGGATAACTGTGTCCAATAAACTTTCTTCGCAGGCCACTTTGTGATCATGGTCTCTAAGGTTTTAGCTGCCTCAGGAAATTGCTTTAATTCAAAATGCGAGGCGAGTTTAACTTGGAACCAATTTTCTTTTGGCTTATCAGATAGCTCAATAGCTTGGTCTATTGAAACAAGCGCACCACGATAATTCTCATTGGCAAGGTTAATAGAAGACTTTAGAACATAAGCTAATGGAGTAATGCTTTCAGCCGGTACAGCGCAGAACCACAAATCAAGCTTTTCCAATGCCTCGTTATAGCGCTTATTCATGTAGTACAGCTGAGATATTTGATACATTAATGCGTAATGGGCATGGTTCGGCAGCGCATCTAAATTAACTGCTGCTTCAAAATTCTTTAGTGATTGTGGGTAGCGTTCGCGCGCCCATTCAACTTGGGCTAATGCCTGACGAATGGTAGCTTTGAGAAAATCAGTGCGCGCCTTAGTTAGCATTTGAGTCAGGTCAGTAGCTGCCTCATTGTATTTCTCATCACCAATCTTCTCATACACTTGGTTGAGTTTTTTGACATCACTCTCAGTAAATGCGCCAGCCTGAACATCACGCTCAATTTGGCATTGCTCAGCAGCATTTACCTGCCCAGCAAAAACCAATAATAAGAAAATAGGAAAAAGTACTTTTAGGCTATTGTTTAATTTCATAATTAACCGCGAACTATTACTCAAGTTTCATGCGT
>CAZEFU010000098.1:0-6698 GCA_964511515.1 uncultured Wenzhouxiangellaceae bacterium | reverse complement strand
AGGAATTTCGCACTCGAACTCTTCTTCTAACGCCATTACCAGCTCGACAGTATCCAGCGAGTCAGCGCCTAGATCGTCAACAAATGATGCATTGTTGCTTACTTCATCTTCACTTACATTTAATTGCTCGATGACAATCTTCTTAACGCGTTCTTCGATATTACTCATGATTAGGTTTTCCTGTTAAAAAATTATGCGCCGTAATTATACCTGAATTTGCACTGAATGTTTGTATCCCGCAACGGCCTTTACTGGACTTATCAGTTCAAATGAACCTCTTAACAATAAAATAACGAACATATATTTATGTTATATATTAATTAGATATATTTCTTTCTTAATCTATTCCATAAACATGCCACCATTAACATGCAGGGTATGTCCCGTAATATACGAAGCCTGCGAGGAGGCTAGGTAAGAAACAGCCTGAGCTATATCATCTACATGACCTAAACGCGCTAATGGAACATCGTTCAATAAGTTGTTTTTTTGCTCATCACTGAGCTGATCTGTCATATCTGTCTGGATAAAACCAGGGGAAACTACATTTACAGTAATCCCGCGAGAACCTATTTCTCGTGCCAAAGATTTAGAGAAACCAACCATGCCTGCCTTGGCAGCTGCGTAATTGCTCTGTCCGGCATTGCCGGTGGCAGCGATAACCGAGGAAATATTTATGATTCGACCTTGCCTGGCTTTCATCATACCTCTTAAACAGGCCTTACTAAGCCGATATACAGAGCGCAGATCAGTATCAATAACCATATCCCAGTCATCTTCGCGCATGCGCATTAGAAGTTGATCCCGGGTAACTCCGGCATTGTTAACCAATATTGTTGGTGCGCCCCAGTTGCTGTTGATTTCACCCAGCAAGGCTGTCACGGCATCAGCATCATTAACATCCAATGCCATACCCGCACCGCTACCTAAGGAAGTCAGACGTGAATTGATGCTCTCAGCACCAGCTGCTGTGGTCGCTGTACCAATGACCATAGCACCATCTGCCAGCAATCTATCGGCAATTGCTGCGCCAATGCCACGACTAGCGCCAGTTACCAGGGCAATTTGTCCTTCCAATGTTTTCATTCAAACTCATTCCATTGTGCTGCGGTTGCCAACATTGTATCGGGGCTATTAAGTGCTGCAATTGGCAGGCGTCTGGCAATTCTGCGGTTTAATCCGCTGAGAACTTTACCCGGCCCACATTCTGCAAAGGCAGCTACGTCATTATCTAACATCCACTGCACACTGCTATGCCAACGCACTGGTAAATAGAGCTGTTCAAGTAGATGTTCTTGAATAGAATCGCTCCCAGATGAAAGTGTTGCATCAGTATTGTGTACTACCGGAATCTGTGCTGATTTAAGGCTTAGTTCCGAAAAACTCAGTGCCAATTGCTCTGCGGCTGGCTGCATCAACGCACAATGCGAAGGCACACTTACTGCCAGCATTATCGCTCTACGCGCACCTAGCTCAGAGCATTGCTCGCAAGCCTTTTCAATTGCAGCCTTTTCACCGGCAATGACTACTTGCCCCGGGGAATTATAATTAGCAGCCGATACTATACCGGCACTTGCTGCCTGCGCACATGCGGCCTCTACCTTGTCATCATCAAGACCAATGATTGCTGCCATTGCCCCTGTTCCTGCAGGGGTTGCTGCTTGCATCAACTGGCCGCGTTTAGCTACCAGCTTAATACCATCAACAAGGCTCAAACAGTCAGCTGCTACCAACGCTGAATACTCACCTAGACTATGCCCAGCAAGGTAGTCGGGAGTTCTGCCATGAATAGATTGCCAGACCCGCCAAACTGCCACATCAGCAGCTAAAAGTGCCGGCTGAGTAAACTCAGTTTGGTTGAGTTTTTCTTCAGGGCCAGATTGTGCCAAGCCCCAAAGATCTAGATCAATGCAATCACCAGCTTCAACGAATACTTCTTTAACCAGCGGAAACTGCTCGGCCAGAGCGGCGAGCATGCCGATAGATTGTGAACCTTGGCCCGGAAATAGAAATGCGGTTTTCATACGACTACTGTTTTAATAGCGAATCAGGGCTGAGCCCCAAGTGAATCCACCACCGAAGGCTTCCAGCAAGAGCATATCGCCACGCTGGATGCGCCCACTGCGAATACCTTCATCCAGAGCCAATGGTACTGATGCGGCTGAAGTATTGCCATGGCGGTCGACTGTAACTATCACTCGATCCATCGGCATTTCAAGTTTCTTCGCGGTAGCTGAAATAATGCGTAAATTAGCTTGATGCGGGATTAACCAATCAATTTCAGATTTATCCATATTATTTGCAGCCAGAGTTTCATCTACAATTCGCCCGAGAGTACGAACAGCTACCTTGAACACATCCCTACCCTTCATGGCAATCTTAAGACCACCGTTCTTCTCATCTTTAAAACCAACAGAAACCCCAACATCTGTACCGAGTAAATCTGCATACCTGCCATCGGCATGGATATGAGTAGAGAGAACTCCCTGCTCTTCTGAGGCTTCAAGAACTATGGCTCCAGCGCCATCAGCAAACAATACAGCGGTAGTCCGGTCATCCCAGTCCATAGCCCTGGTGAGGGTTTCGGCACCACCGACAAGAATTTTATTGGCCATACCACTTTTGATATATTGATCAGCAATACTTAAGGCGTAAATAAAACTTGAGCAGGCAGCATTGATATCAAAAGCCGCTGTTCCTGGAATCCCCAAACGCTCTTGCAGTAGGCAAGCAGTGCTTGGGAAGATCAAATCTGGAGTGGTAGTACCCAAAATTACCATATCAATTTCTTGGGCTTCAATACCAGCTGCCTCAATAGCACGCAACGATGCCTGCTCGATCATATCGCAAGTGGTTTCACCATCTGCTGCCATATGTCTTTGCTTGATACCGGTGCGTTCCTGGATCCACTCATCAGTGGTATCTATGAACTTTTCCATATCTTTATTGGTAACAATTTTCTCGGGCAAATAACTTCCTGTGCCCATTATTCTTGAATGTCTCATTGCAGATATTTCCAAATCAGGATTGGCTGATATTAACCAGATAGCTCTAAATAGACAAGCTTAGTGGCAACTATTGAGAGATCAGAACACAGCGCATACGCTAGCGTACGCCACTTAAAAGCAAAAAATCCGCTGTGACTAAGCCGCAGCGGATTCTTGTAAAAAGACTTTTGGGTGGCACTTATTCTTCGTCTTCTATCTCTACTACATCTGTGTCGATGACTTTGCGGCCACGGTAATAGCCTTCTTCGCTGACATTGTGCCGCAGATGTACTTCACCTGTAGTTGGCTCAATAGAAAGCGTTGGTGCTTTAAGTGCATCGTGTGAGCGACGCATGCCACGACGTGATGGTGTTTTTCGGCTTTTTTGAACTGCCATGTTACTAACTCCTGCTAAATAATATTTCTGTAGAGCCTGCTTACCTTAGCTTTTGCAATTCCGCAAAAGGATTGTGGCGTTCAGGCTCTTGGTAATCTTCGTCCTGGCAGTGGAATTCCACTACCGGGTGCTCCGGGTTTACTGCAATCAGTGGCAAAGATAGGATTAATTCATCCTCTACTACCTCAGCGATTGCTAACTGGCTGGATTTGACCAGCGCTACATCGGTGCCATCATCTGCCTCATCCTGATTCTTCGAATCAAGCAGTGATAACTCAAGCTGCTGATCAATAGTATGCAAATAAATTTGCAGACTGCGCTGACACAACAATGGCAGCTGAGCTTGTACACGTAACTGAATTATTGGACGCTTATCCATACTGATCCCAAAATTGGCATCGAATAAGGCATCACCTTTTATATCCGCATCAGTGGCATTCTCAAGCAATAAATCGCTCAACCGTGACATTCGACTCAGAGGTATACTACCTACAAGAGTCTGCTGGTTCTCAGCCATTCTCCAGGGATTTACTAGAGCTGGAAAATGTTGCGGATATTCAGTCGACATAACCGAGTAATTTTACTACTAATTTAATACTCTGACAAGGTCAATTTTACCACAAATGCCAATCATTCTCGCTTCAACATCGGTCTATAGAAAGCAATTACTGCAACGCCTGCAAATTGAGTTCAGCTGCATTTCTCCACTTACAGATGAAACCCCAATTGTGGATGAAACAGCAATTGACTTGGTTGAGCGCTTGGCATTACTAAAAGCGCATGCGGTAGCCGTCAATTTCCCTGATACACTGGTGCTTGGTTCAGACCAATCATTATTACTCGATGGGCAAATAATCGGCAAATCCGGCTCAGTCGCAGCCGCGATCAAGCAACTGCAAGCCCTTTCCGGCCGTGAAGTTGTATTCGAGACCGCTGTGGCTCTAGTTTGCATAAATCGTGATATCTGCTTGCAGCGCCGAGTTTCCAGTAAAGTAAAGTTCAGAGATTTAAGCAAAACCGAAATTAGCCGCTATGTAGAGCGTGAAATGCCATTAGATTGCGCTGGCAGCTTTAAAGCCGAAGCATTAGGTATAAGCCTACTTGAAAGCATTCACTCTACTGACCCTACAGCATTGATTGGTCTACCACTAATTGCTACAGCGGATATCTTACGCCTTGGCGGGTGTCAGCTTCCATAGCAGATATACTTTTCAGAAAAACCTCATCACATAAATTAATATCTAAACAATAGTGACTTTAGATAGTTACGAAACAACATTGATTCAGCATATAATGTAGCCATACGCATGCGAATAGTTGCTCTTTCATTTCGATTTGAGCACCCTTAAGGAAATCAGAATGAGTAAATTCCCGGAATTTAAAAATTGGCAGCTAGACACAGATATCGACAATGTGGTCTGGTTAACACTTGATCGACCTGGTGAGAGCATTAATGTACTCTCAACTGAGGTGCTTGCCGAATTAGAGAAAATAATTGGCCTGTTAGAAACCGAGCGCCCGAATGGACTGGTACTGCAATCTGGCAAACCCGGGTCATTTATCTTTGGTGCCGATGTTACAGAATTCGATAATGCCAACGACCCTGCTGAAGCTGCCGAGAGCATACGCAAAGTACATGCCCTGTTTAATCGCATCGAAGCACTCAGCTTTCCAACTGTATGCTGTATTGAAGGCTTCTGCCTTGGTGGCGGCCTGGAGCTGGTACTTGCATTTGATTGGAGAATCGCTAAAAACACCGATAAAACACGCATCGGTTTTCCTGAAATAAAACTTGGTATATTCCCCGGTTTTGGCGGCGCTGCAAGAACAATAAGAAAACTTGGCGGTAAAGATGCCCTGCCATTTATGCTATCTGCACGCTTTCTCAGAGCAGGCGCTGCGCGCAAGCTTGGAATCATTGACCAATTGGTCGGCAAACATGGTTCTTTACGCTGGGCAGCACGCAAAGCTATTCAGAAAAAACGCAAGTCGAAAGCCCCAGGTTATAGTGTAAAACTACTCAACAGTGGACCTGTCAGACGTTGGTTGGCAAGATTTGTGCGCAAACAAACTGCCAAGCTTGCTAACCCTAAACACTACCCTGCCCCATTTAAGCTAATTGATCTGTATGAAAACCATGCCGATGATTTCCCTGCCATGCTGGAAGCTGAAGCTGTGGGCGTTGGGAATTTAATCGTTGGTGAGACTTCGCGTAATTTACGCCGAATCTTTAAAATGACCGAGAGGCTTAAGGCAGATGGTAAAAAATCTGACTTTAAAGTTAACCGCGTACACGTAATTGGTGCCGGAGTAATGGGCGGTGATATCGCTGCATGGTGTGTTCTACGGGGTCTGGATGTTACCTTACAAGACCGAGAAATGAAGTATATAGAGCCTGCCTTAAAACGTGCCTCTAAACTATTTTCCAAGAAAATCAAAGCACCCGCAGCTCGTAAAGCTGCACTATCACGCTTAATTGCAGATGTCGATGGCCATGGTATCGCAGATGCAGATGTGATCATTGAGGCTATATTCGAAAATCTAGAGGCCAAACAAGAGTTATTCAAGGGGATCGAGAAAAAAGCTCGTAAAGATGCGATTCTTGCCACCAATACATCAGCTATTCCTCTTGAGGAAATCGCCACTGTACTACGATCACCAAAACGCCTAATAGGTATGCACTTCTTTAATCCAGTCGCCAAAATGCCTTTAGTTGAAATCGTTTATTCCGAAAAAAATATGAAGAAACTAATTCAACAAGCATGCAGTTTTGCCAATCAGATATCTCGCTTTCCGCTACAGGTTAAAAGTAGCCCAGGCTTTCTGGTGAATCGTGTATTAGCACCCTATATGAGTAAAGCGATGGCAATGTACCAATCTGGCATTCCCAAAGAGGCACTGGATAAAGCTGCCAGAGATTTTGGTATGCCCATGGGTCCGGTAGAGCTAGCTGATACAGTTGGCCTAGATGTTGGCCTTGGTGTAGTCAACACCCTTGGTGGTGAAGACTCCGCAGAGCAAATAAGCTTCCTTAAAAAATATATTGACGCAGGTAAATTAGGCAAGAAATCCGGAGAAGGATTTTATGTCTGGGAAAAAGGTCGACCAAAGAAAGATCCAGAAGCTGTGCGCGGACATAACCTCAAGAAGCTGGCAGCAGAACTTCTACAGCCATATTTTGATGAATGCGAATCAGTACTAGCTGACGGCATTGTGGCTGATGCCGAGATAGTTGATGCGGGTATGATATTCGGGACTGGGTTTGCACCTTTCCTCGGCGGCCCATTGCACTACCTGGAAAGCCTGTCTACAGA
>CAZEFU010000097.1:0-6753 GCA_964511515.1 uncultured Wenzhouxiangellaceae bacterium | reverse complement strand
GGCCTTTCACTTTCACCGAATATCTTCCGAGGAAGAAACAATGGCACGAAGGCCTCATTTAGCAGCATTCGAAGCTATTTACTCTGGCACTTTACTCTGAGCCCATTTTTCCACAAGAATCATGTAAGCCAGCTGAAAATTAACAACACCATCAAATTAAAGCCTGCTTTTTCCGTTTCCCTTAAAAAGTTTTTAATATTATTCAAACTTACTGAAATTGATGAGCATATTCTTCCGCAAAATATTATCAGTGATATCAACGGGAAAATAGCCTTTGTGAAATCGATTGAAGAGTACTCCTCCGATAGTTATTCCGAATACAGGCATATAGGTGTTAAAGATGTGAGCTCTCCAGAGGGTTGAGTTCTAAACGCTATACCCACTTCAGAACTCAAAAATAACTAGAGATTATAGTCGCATCACTAAAAATTCTTCAGTATGATGAATTATTCTTCTGGCTATTCCTGATATTCTCCACAAGAATAAAGCAGTCGATAAATTAGTGAGAGATAGAAATGAAACTGGGCGAAAAAATTAAATTATTAAGAACCGAAAAGGCACTGACGCAACCGGAACTTGCAGATAAGGCAGGGATCGAGCAATCGTATTTATCAAAACTGGAAAATGATAAAGCAGTGCCTTCATTCGATATTATCAATCGGATATCAATGGCACTTGAGCTTAGCGGAATGGATTTAATTGATGGCTTGAGCCCGTCTTATGTAGAAGATCATTTATCACATATCCCGGAAGTAGCGGCAGAATACGCTCTGATTAAGCAAAAGCGCGAAACCACAATGAAAAAGCGGTTTATGGCGGCTGCAATGGCAGTAGTTGTTGGGATTGGGGTTTTTCTTGTTGGGTACGAAGATTTACTCTTTCCGGAAACTGGCTTCTACTATGATTCCTATGGTGTGGTTAAAGCAGGTGAGCCTATTGATCAATTTAGTGATAATTATATCTTTAGAATAGGCGAAACTGGTGATGATGCTAGGAAGAGAAGTCTTGCGAATAAAGACCGTTATGATCGTGATGAGGTTATCAGGTTTGACCGACTGGATCGATTTGTTGTTGATGTTGAAGGTGGGCGTCGCTTGTACAAGATCCGGAAAAAAATGGGGTTCGGCGGAGGTGATCCGGGTGATGAAATCGCTGTCTTTAAGCACAAAGAAAATGATTTCATAGCAATATTTGGATTTATGCTAATTGTTGCCGGTTTATTCGCGTTTCTCTTTAATATCAGGTTCAAACCTCAATAAATATCCACATGCGTAGAGTAACTTGTATGATCAACACACAGTCTCTGGAGCGGCCGATTATATGGGCTTGCAGTTCTTATCGGCGGGTTCTCTGGGCTGATTCTAGCGATCGGCTTTGTTGAACGACCAATTGCAGCCGTGGGCTTTGGGGGCTCTGGCGATATTCTGGCTGGGTACAACAGCAAACGCGATTCGTCTGGCAGTGCTCGGTCGCTTTCAAGAACATCGTCGGTGGATGATCAGATCTTATGCACTGACCGCCGCGGCCATTACCCTACGCTTGGCTCTGCCCTTCTTTTTCTTGTTGGGTGGAATGGACTACGCCGAGGCATCCACTTATGTGGCATGGATTTGCTGGGTACCAAACCTGTTGCTTGCAGAGTGGTATCTTAGAAAGCGCAGGGGTGAATCCAGCTAAAAGCGCTCAGGCCACGCCGTATTCGCCACACTCAACACCAAAGCAAAGTGCCAGAATAAAAAGTAATCTGCGCTTACCATCTAAGCTCAATTCACCTTTTATTCTGGCACTTTGTCTGCCCTGTTTTTATAAACCAGGGCTTTTGATTGGCCTTTGCTGCAGGCCTACTGCACCAATACCGGCCATCAACAACAATAGCATCAATAGAGCCCACCAACTCAGGGTTGGTATCGGGATGGCACAGCCGTTGTTGGGATTGGGGTTAGTCAAGTCTGACTCGAATCGACAGCCGTCTACATCATCCGCGACGCCATCACCATCAAAGTCTGTCATCAGGTATAAGACAAAACCATCGTGGTCAGCTGCGCGCAAGGGCGTTGCCGCATCGTTGATCAGGTCTTCGGCAGCATCAACATTGCCCCGACCAAATTCAAAACCGCGTATCCATGGGTCAGTAGAGCTAGAGGTTAGCGCGTGATCCAGGGTTTGCACATGTCCGCGGAAATTAAAGGAATAGCGCTCTGCTGCTGGCAACAGCTCCACCTGATTTACCATATTCGGGTTGACCACATCAGACCCCGACCGCAAGCTTTCGGTAGGATCGAAATCACCTTTAATGTGCCCTAATACATCGACATAACCATCGGTAAACTCAAAGGCATTAAAGTCACCAAGAACAATTAGTGGTGTGACTGCATCCGCTGTTTGATAAGTTTGCACCATGCTTGCAATTGATTCTGCTTGAGCCAGGCGTTTTAACTGAACCCGCTCGGTATCGATACCGTTTAATGAACGGTTATGCACTACCATCACAGCTACTGGGAAGTCCTGACCATTTCCGGTATACCGTCCTTCCAACAACAATGGTGGGCGATCATGCAATAAGGAATTATCGAAGCTGAAAATTTCTGCAGCGCCCATTTGCGTGACTGCATCCACATCAATAGCATCACGAACCAAGAAGCCGACATCAATTCCACCAACATCATTACCCTCGACTAAATATGCAGTGTAATTCACACTGCCATCATCCGAGGTAATTGCAGCTGCTAGGTCCTGCAAAGCACCTATATCTGCGGCTTCTTGCACTCCCAGAATATCTGGAGAGTTCAGTACATCTCTTATGTGTTGAGAAAGTTTGCTCAGGCGAGTCGCATAGTCACCGTCAGTTGCAAAGCGGAGTAAATTGAGTGACCCAACAGTGGTCTCAACAGATAACTTAGCTCTTACAGGAGCCGGTATCACTGCCTCAATAACAGTTAGTGAAGTCGGCCACAGTTCATAACCACCGAAATCAAAACCAATTACGCCTACTGCATCGAAGCTAGAGCCGCCAGGAATAATTATATTCGGTAGACCCATACGATCAGGATCTAGCTCAAATACTTCAGGGTTGCCATCCCAAACCGGGATAGAACCACCTAAATCAAGCGGATACTGTGTACCAGGTTCGCGGAAACTACGCGTGGCGGCTGCCCGTATATTAACTTCCGCTATTGGGTCAGAACCAAAGGCTTGATTGCCATTAGTGACACTACCACCGGTAATTTGTACCAACATAGATTCATAGCACTCGTATTCAATCGCACAACTTGGTGTCAGCGGATTGGAACTTGGCACATTGGCATCAAAGATTACAACTGCTGGCAATGTATTACCCGAGCTATTAATAGTAACCGTAGGCGAATTACCGAATTCTGTGAAGTCGAAAAACTCTATCACATCACCACTCACATCAACGCTGTCACCTATTGCCACTGTTGGCGCAGCTCCTGTAAACACATAAATACCGTTGGAAGTATCAATGCTGGCATCTGCTCTGGCATCTGGGGTTTGCATGGTGAAGCCTTCGGGACCAACAGCAGTAACAATATTATTAGCTGTTGAAACATTGGCACTAGCGAACGGGCTAAGTGCGCCTGCACCCTGAATTTCCCAGACTTCTAATGCTGGACACTCGTTGGCGGCACCTGGTGTTGGTGCGGCCTGAATGTAAGTATCGGTATTTCTCTCGCCGCCTGAAGCATTTGGACAACGCTGATTTGAGTCAACATCGGCATCAATGCCACCATCTTCGTTAACCTGGGGTTGGCCTACATTTAATAGTGGTAGCAAGCCTGCATCATCACCATCATTGGTACCGTAAACAATTGCATCAACCAAGTTATTGGTGGTTACTGCTGTTCCGTTCGGGAAGTTGCTGGCATTGCCAACATACAAAGCCACAGCATCGGCGCCATTTTGAATTAGGTTGGTATCGGGCGACACATCCAAATCACAATTGGCAGTGTTCCCTGCATCACCACAGAGTACAAAATAACCGCTAGCATTGGTGCTAAACCCATCCAGATCGAATGCTTGATAGGAAGTATCACTCGAACCGTTATAGAAAACCAACACCAAACCATCAAGTGATAAATTATTGACACCGCCATCAAATAACTCGATAAATTCAGCATTGTCCGTACCCGTCTGATCAGCGTCTACCTCATTGATAATTGGCAGTGGGCAATCATTTAGTTCGCCAGGTGTTGGTACTGCCTGAGTATAGGTATCTGTGTTTCTTGCGCCACCTGCGCCACTCGGGCATCTTTGGTTAGAATGTGCCGAACCATCACCACCATCGCGTTCGTTCACCTGCGGTTGACCTGCATTTAAGAGGGTTAAGAGGACTGCATTGTCACTATCATCGGTGTCATAAACTATCGCATCAGCCAGGTTGGCCGTTGTTACCGGAGTATCGTTTGGGAAATTGCTTGCATCATCAACAAACAAAGCCACAGCATCTGCACCATTCTGAATCAAGTTAGTATTGGGCGAAACATCCAGATCACAGTTGGGAGTATTAGCTGCATCACCACAAAGCACAAAATAACCACTGGCATTAGTACTCTCGCCATCCAGATCAAACGACAGGTAGGAAGCGCCATCTGAGCCGTTGAAAAGCACCATCACCAAACCAGTAAGTGATGTGTTGCCAACACCACCATCGAATAATTCAATAAATTCTGCATCATCAGTTCCCGCTTGATCGGCATCCACTTCGTTAATTAACACAAATGAAGACACTGGTGGTGAGGCTGTGGTGAAGCTAAATTGGTAATCCGAATCCATGTTATCCGGTGGGTCATCTGCATCTGTATCAGTAATTTGTGCTGCGAAAACATCAACAGTACAGGTTTCGCTCAGTACAAAATCCGAATCGGGGTCTAAGGTAAATACCAACGGCCCACCGCTGACCGTGGCGCTATGGTTACCGCTGCTAGTACAATTTATCGCAAACCAAGTTCCGACAACATCGACATCTTCGCTGAAATTGATGACGATATTTGCATCAAGCGCGATTCCGCCACCGCCGCTAGGTGGTGCAGTACTGCTAACACTCGGAGCAGATTCAGCAGACCCGCAGTTGTTTATAGCTCCCGGGGTACCAAGATCACCGGCGCCAAATGCAGATGTTGAAGTACACCAGTTGGCACCAATATTATTATCTAGAGTGGGATCACTTAGCGACATCGATGCCCCATTGGGATCTGGAAAAGTAGCACCGTTATCCCATTCAACTCGATCTATTTCTACTGAACCGCCATCCTGCAGCACCAGCTCATCGCTACCGTTAGCCAGAGTGATACCGGAGTAAGCATAAGCGACAGTTACACCACCGTTTGTGCCTGAATTTATGTTTCTGCCCAAAACAATATAGCCGTTGGCCGGGATTAGTAACGGGCCGCCATTATTAATCAAATGGCTGTCATTATCGTCATCACTAATTCTCCATCCTTCGATATCTATGTCGGCATTAGTATTATTAAAAAGCTCAAACCATTCGCCATTAGCATCTGAAACAGCAGAAGGGTTTTGTATAATCTCGTTAACAATAACTATTTGTGCGCTCGCAGATCCTGCAAACAATATAAACAGTAATATTGTAAATAGCTTGAAAAATTTGTTTCGCTTGGAAGGCGTTTGACTATTACAGGGCAATGCAACTTTAAGGCAGTTTGGTGGGTACAACATGATTTTACCTCTGTGCTCTAGTGAAATAGCCGACTCTGTAGAATATTAAACCCTGCAGACGACCCTGTTTCGGGTAATCCGAGAAGATTCTAGTAAGAATTTGACTAAGTATTCCGTAAGAGTTTACCCTAAAAATCAAGCCATTAAGATCTCAATTGATGAAAATCATAATTTTAGTAAGGAAACAGCTTGTTTCAAATACTAACACCCCTTACCACTACACCATTCATTGAGCCCCAGTCCTTTACGTCTTTTTGTATATTTGTTGGCCTGTTTCTTGGAATCTGACAAAACTTGAAACGAATGGGAGTGCTCAACCTACAGAGTTCGAGCAGGTGCATTTATGATAGCCTTTGAGCTGGAGGATATTGGCGCTAGAGTCACGGCAATGAGCCTCCGAAAACCGGCACAATCAAAATATCAGCAGAGGCACTGGTTGATTAACAAGCTTAGGTAGCTTTAATTATAGAATCAAAAATAGTAAGAAGCGGTATTAAAGGTGGAAGTCATACATTCTTAAACTAGCAATGGTTGGTGAGCTGACCAGGAATCAAGTTTATGTTTGTGGCTTATGGCATAGGCCTCACAATTGAGGCGCTGCGCCCGGCAGAGACCAAACAATCATCCGCCAACATACAATTTAACTTTACTCATGGTTTCTTCTTTGTTCCATTCAATAGTATTACTTTAAGTGTAGTGGCAGGATCACAGCACCATCGGGTACATCATTCAGGCCATGCTCAACACAAAGATAAATACTTCTGAGCACCCTTGCCATTATACGAGCGCCTTTTTGGCAGCCATTACCGGCCTAAAAAAGATGAGCACCAAAGTGGAAACAGATACCCACGATAGTTAAGATTTGCAAAAACGGGGCAAAGTAAAAGCAGTCAGTGCTTTCACTCTGGCACTTTACTCTGGCCCCACTTTTTCTTGTTCTACATCCAGGATATATTCTTGCAACCAGTTTTGTTGCTCCCAAATCATGTGCAGCAATGATTCGCGAGCTCTGTAGCCGTGTTGCTCATGCGGCAACATTACCAACCTGGTATTGCCTCC
>CAZEFU010000096.1:0-6810 GCA_964511515.1 uncultured Wenzhouxiangellaceae bacterium | reverse complement strand
CCGCGACCCCCGGCGTGACAGGCCGGTATTCTAACCAACTGAACTACCGCTCCGTATTTTGGTGGGTGCAGACGGGCTCGAACCGCCGACCCTCGCCTTGTAAGGGCGATGCTCTCCCAACTGAGCTATGCACCCAATTCACACTTCCTGCGCAGCGGATAATTATACCTCTGCGCGGCGCGCTAGTTTACTGCATCCTTTAGACCTTTACCAGCCTTGAATGCAGGGTTTTTAGAAGCTTTAATCTGGATGGCTTCACCAGTGCGTGGATTACGACCCATACGCGCAGCGCGATGCTTCACAGAAAAGGTTCCAAAGCCAATCAAAGAGACTGTGTCTTCTTCCATTAGCGCGCCTGTTACTGCACCTAAAAAGGCATCAACTGCGCGACCTGCGTCAGCTTTGCTCATTTCTGCTTTTCTGGCAACTGCATCTATCAAATCAGATTTATTCATTCTGCACTCCGTAATTTGTATTAGTTATTCACTGTATAGTTTAAATTTAACCGAGACTATTGCTTCTTAAAGCAACTTATACCCCATCTCGCGTAGTCATAAAATATACAGACGATCGGAAAGTTATTTCCCTTGTTTAAACCCTCAGGCTCAATGCTCATAAGGGTTTGAGGCTAGAATGTTATACCCCAAGCGCTGACTTGGCAATAGCCATTTTGGATTATTTTTTCTAATCACCCTCAGAAACTATCAAGCTTTTATCACATAGATTTGAGATAGTCTACGCAAGTGATTCTTGCCAAAGGAAAATTGATTTTATGGTTCACATTATATTTCACAAACAAAATATTTAATGTGGCCTAACTGATTTTTCTTTTTTATCAGCAACCGCCTTGCTCACCGGTTTATCTGGTGCTGATAAGGGCGTTGGTTGCCGAACCAGGGCATGCTCAAGCACGTCATCTATCCACTCTACCGGCTGTATTTTTAATTTCTTGAGAATATTTTGTGGTATTTCTTTAAGATCTTTTTCATTTTCTTTAGGAATTAAAACCAACTCAATACCACCACGATGCGCCGCCAGCAGCTTCTCTTTCAAACCGCCAATTGGAAGCACTTTTCCACGCAGTGTTATTTCGCCTGTCATGGCGACATTTGCATGCACTGGAATACCCGTCAGTGCCGATACAACAGCTGTGCACATGCCAATACCTGCACTTGGGCCATCTTTAGGCGTACCGCCTTCAGGCACATGAACATGCACGTCGTGCTTGAAGAAGAAATCGTTCTCGATACCGAGGTGGACTGCCCGACTACGAACCACAGTCAACGCCGCCTGGATGGACTCTTGCATTACCTCACCTAAGTGCCCAGTATTAAGCAAACGCCCCTTACCGGGAACCAGAGTAGCTTCAATGGTTAGCAATTCTCCACCAACTTCAGTCCAAGCAAGGCCAATAACCTGGCCGACTTCATCTTTCTCTTCTGCTTTGCCATAGCGATACTGACGCACCCCAAGGTATTTTTCCAGGGTTTTCGAATCTATGCGAATTTTCTTGCGACGCTTATTAAGTGCAAGCTCTTTAACTGCTTTACGACACAGTTTTGCGATCGCGCGCTCTAACCCACGAACACCAGACTCGCGAGTGTAGTAACGAATTATATCGATTAATACCTGGTTGGCAATAACCAACTCGCCAACCTCCAGGCCGTGCTGATCCATTTGTTTTGGAACTAAATAGCGCAAACCAATATTTTGTTTTTCATCTTCGGTGTAGCCTGCCAAACGAATCACTTCCATTCTATCTAACAGCGGCTCTGGTATATTTAGTGTATTTGCAGTAGCAATAAACATGACCTCACTAAGGTCTATATCTACTTCCAAATAATGGTCGTTGAAGGAGTCATTTTGCTCGGGGTCAAGCACTTCAAGTAGAGCTGAAGATGGGTCACCTCTAAAATCCATAGACATTTTATCTAGCTCATCGAGCATAAATAGCGGGTTTTTAGTTGCTACCTTGGTCAGGTTTTGCACCACCCTGCCCGGCATTGAGCCAATATAGGTTCTACGGTGACCACGAATCTCTGCTTCATCACGTACTCCACCTAAAGACATACGGCTGAACTTTCTGCCGGTAGCTCTGGCTATTGAGCGTCCCAGTGAAGTTTTACCCACACCAGGCGGGCCTACCAAGCACAAGATAGGGCCTTTCATTTGCTTGACTCTTTGCTGTACTGCAAGATACTCAAGAATGCGTTCTTTTACTTTTTCCAAACCGTAATGATCGGCATCAAGAATTTCCGCAGCACCGGCGATATCTTTATTTACCCGGCTGCGTTTTTTCCATGGCATACCCAACAGCCAGTCCAGATAATTACGTACCACGGTAGCTTCGGCTGACATTGGCGACATCATTTTCAATTTGTTTAATTCAGATGTGGCTTTTTTCTTGGCTTCTTTCGACAAACCGGCAGTTTCAATTTTCTTCGCCATTTCTTCCAGGTCATTAGGCGCATCTTCCATATCGCCTAATTCTTTCTGAATAGCCTTCATTTGCTCATTAAGGTAATACTCGCGTTGGGATTTCTCCATTTGCGTTTTTACCCGACCACGGATGCGTTTTTCTAGTTGCAATACATCAATCTCACCCTCAATTAAACCCATCAGGCGTTCCATGCGCAGGCGAACCGGACCAATTTCCAGTAGATTCTGTTTTTCCTCGATGCGCACCATAATATGCGCAGCGATAGTATCAGCAAGGCGACTTGGATCTTCAATTCCTGCCAGCGTGGTCATTAACTCAGGTGGTATTTTACGGTTTAGCTTGAGGTATTGCTCAAACATCGACACCAGCGACCGGTTAACCACATCCATTTCTTTTTCGCTTACATCATCCTGCAGAGAGATCAATTCCCAACTGGCTGACATAAAGCCCTGGGTATCAATGAAATCAAAAAGCCTTACTCGCTCACCACCTTCAACCAAGACCTTGGTAGTGCCATCTGGTAATTTCACCATTTGTAAAACATTCGCCAATGTACCAATTGTATAAAGGTCTTCCGCAAGGGGCTCATCCACATCAGCACTTTTCTGTGTGACCAAGAGAATCTTCTTCTCCACATTCATAGCCTGTTCTAGGGCCCGCTCAGAGCGCTCACGACCTACAAACAAGGGGATAACCATATGTGGATAGACCACTACATCGCGTAGTGACAAGACCGGCGTAATAGTTGGCTGGGTCTCGGTAATGGTAAGTTCAGATTCAGACATAAATTCCTCGTTGTCCATAGGCGACAATTAGCGTATGAACACAGTGTAAAAGCTTTAGATGATAAGAATACCAGATAAACTCGCTTATGAGTCTGGTAATAGCCTGCTGCTCCCGTGTGGGGCTCGCAGACTAGCTAGTGTTTAACATTGGTATTGGATGGGCTCGATTCAAGCCCATTTAGAAAATTACTGCCCTGCTGCAGCTACAGCCGAGTTGCTCGACTGATAGATCAGGTAAGGCTCTGCATCGCCCTCAATTACGCCTTCATCGATTACTACCTTGCTCACATTTTGCAATGACGGTAGCTCATACATGATATTTAGTAAAACATCTTCAAGGATTGTGCGCAATCCACGAGCGCCTGTCTTATAATTCATCGCCTTACGGGCAATAGCAAATAATGCATCTTCTCTTATTTCCAGTTCACAATCTTCCATTGCAAACAGTTTTTGGTACTGCTTGACTAATGCGTTCTTGGGCTTGGTAAGAATCTCAACCAAGGCATCCTGGTCTAACTCCTCAAGTGTAGCTAAGACTGGTAGTCGACCAATAAATTCAGGGATTAGACCGTATTTGACCAGATCCTCTGCCTGAACTTCTTGCAGCAATTTCAGTGCACTACTACTATCATCTTTGCTGTGTACATCAGCCGAAAAACCAATGCCGGCAGATTCAGTGCGTTGCTGAATTACTTTTTCCAGGCCAGCAAAGGCACCACCACAGATAAACAAGATATCACCAGTATCTACCTGCAGAAATTCTTGCTGTGGATGCTTACGCCCACCTTGAGGTGGAACTGAAGCTATAGTTCCTTCGATAAGCTTAAGCAGTGCCTGCTGTACGCCTTCACCAGAAACATCGCGGGTTATTGATGGGTTTTCCGCTTTGCGCGAAACCTTGTCAATTTCATCAATGTAGACGATACCAGTTTGCGCCTTTTCAACATCGTAGTCGCACTTTTGCAATAACTTCTGGATGATATTTTCAACATCTTCGCCCACATAACCAGCCTCGGTAAGAGTGGTGGCATCGGCAATAGTAAAAGGCACATCCAGCATTCTAGCGAGAGTTTCTGCTAATAAGGTTTTGCCCGAGCCAGTCGGACCAATAAGCAAAATATTACTTTTAGCCAACTCAATGCCATCATCAGGACCATTATGGCTCATGCGTTTATAGTGATTGTAGACAGCTACTGAAAGGACTTTTTTGGCTTTTTCCTGGCCGATTACAAACTCGTTCAGGAAGTCATTAATTTCTTTTGGAATAGGTAACTTTTCGTTTTCACCAGAACCAGCCTCAGCTAGCTCTTCACGGATAATATCGTTACATAGCTCAACGCATTCATCACAGATATAAACACTTGGCCCAGCAATTAGTTTACGGACCTCATGCTGAGATTTACCGCAGAAAGAGCAATAGAGAATCTTATTGCCTTCGCTAATATTATTATCCTGTTCACTCATATATAGAGACCATTATTATTGCTGGATAAGCTGTGTATTTGCACTAGTCATAGTTAATTGTCGCATGATCAAGGTAAAATGTGCAAATCAAGCCTAAACTATGGATAAACGGAAGATTATTCGGATAAACGGCTACTTATCACTTTATCAATCAAACCATATTCAACCGCAGCATCGGGGCTCATAAAATTATCCCGGTCAGTATCCTGAGCGATTGTTTCTACCGTCTGGCCTGTATGTTTAGCCATTATTTCATTTAAGCGCAGTTTAGTGGCGAGTATCTCGCGGGCATGAATATCAATATCTGAAGCTTGACCTTGAAAGCCGCCTAATGGTTGGTGAATCATCATACGAGAATGCGGTAGTGAGAAACGCTTACCTTCAGCACCGGCATTTAATAGTAATGCCCCCATGCTCGCCGCTTGGCCTATACACATAGTGCTTATATCAGGCTTGATAAACTGCATGGTGTCGTAAATTGCCAAACCTGCAGTGACTGCACCACCGGGGCTATTTATATATAAGTGAACGTCTTTATCTGGATTTTCAGACTCGAGGAATAATAACTGGGCAACAACCAAGTTGGCCATATGGTCTTCAATTTGACCAACTATAAATATTACTCGCTCTTTGAGTAAGCGCGAATAGATGTCGAACTGTCTCTCTCCGCGTGCGGTTTGTTCTACTACAATTGGAACCAGTGCCATCTTTAATCCTTGCTAAAGTAAAATATCAGCGTCCCTGTGAAGCTGCCTGAATTACATCCTGGAAGCTCATCTTCTTATCAGTTACATTGGCTTTTTCAAGCACCCAGTCAACTACCTGCTCTTCAAGCACAGAGTTCTCTATGCCACCCAGAAGGTTCTGGTTATTGTAGTACAGCTCAACTACCTGCGCTGGTTGCTCAAATGTTTGCGCAATGCTTTCAATCGCTGCGCGTACTCTGTCGGCATCAATTTGAATAGAGTTTTTACGTGCTATTTCAGAAAATAACAAGCCTGCCATTACGCGCTGACGGGCAGCATCCTGATATAACTCCAATGGTTGCTCTGGTGGGTTTTCTATGCCGTTTTGCTTTAAGCGCTGTACATCAGACTGCTGTAAATTTTTCGCCTCTTCTTCTATCAAGGCATTTGGTACTTCCAGATCCTTGCGCTTTTCAAGCAGCTTATTAGTTACTTCAAGCTTCAGCAAGGATGTCATTGCAGTGCTTAATTCTCGATCCAGGTTATTCTTGATTTCGACCTTCAGGTCATCTATGTCACCAGATTCTACTCCAAAGACCTTCACAAACTCAGCATCAAACTCTGGCATATCAGCAGCTTCTACTGAATTAATATCTATACTGACTTGGGCAATTTTGCCGGCTAATTCAGTAATTCTGAAGTCTTGCGGAAATTCAACCTGCGCCTCTACCTGGTCACCTTTAGCATGACCAACAGTTGCGTTCTCGAAAGCCTCTGGCATATTCTCATTACCAGGGACAATCATGATTCTTTCTTTGCCAATGGCCGGATGCCGTAATTCATCTACTTCGGCAAAGTATTCAACTTGCACACGATCGCCCAAACTTGCTGGCTCATCCTTAGACTGCCACTCTGCTCTTTGCTGACGCAGTGTATCGATCATGGTGGTTATATCAGCTGCGCTCACGGTAGCTGTTGGCTTATCTACTTTCAGTGATTCGATGTCGGTATCACCAACTTCCGGGAATACTTCAAATTCAGCAGTGAATTCAAGGTCTCCGCCAAGCAGGCTTTCAGCATTTGGTTCTACTTTTGGTCTGCCTACAGGATTAACTTGTTGCTCGCGGAATGCATTGCCAAGGCTTTCTTGAATAACCTGCCCTAATACTTCCTGCCGTACCTGTTGGCCAAAACGTTGCTTTACCACGCTCATGGGAACCCGACCAGGGCGAAAACCCTTGAGGCGAACCTGGCTGCTCATTTCTTTGAGGCGGCTAGATATCTTCCCATCGATTTCTGCAGCGGGTACCTGAATCTTCATCAGGCGACTTAAGCTACCGGTGTTCTCAACTGTTACTTGCATGCTTTTGTAATCCGTAATTCGTAGATTTTGGTTTCAGCGTGGAATATATAACTGGTGCGAAAGGGGAGACTC
>CAZEFU010000095.1:0-6832 GCA_964511515.1 uncultured Wenzhouxiangellaceae bacterium | reverse complement strand
TTCTCTAGCGGCAACACTACCCGAGACATCGGCCGACTATTCAAGGATGTATCACCAATTAACTTTGAGGCAAATGGCTGGGCTGCCAGTACTCCGGCCAGCAGGCGCATGGCAGTGCCTGAGTTACCCATATCTAGAACACCACTAGCTGGCATAGACAAACCACACAGACCAAGACCGGTAATTTCGAGTTTGTCTGCATGCCTGACCACAGTTGCCCCAAGCTCTTCACAAGCAGACAAAGTTGCCAGAGTATCTTCAGCTTCCAGAAAACCCTGAATCTCACTAACCCCTTCTGCCAACATAGAGAATATAGCTGCCCGATGCGAAATTGATTTATCACCAGGTGGCTTGAGTATGCCGCGCAATCCAGTTGTAGCCGACTTAAAAGCCAGGCAGTTCTGTTCTACAGCATCAGGCATAAATGCTCTGCAATGCGGCAAGTAAGCAGTTGTTTTGATCCTCGGTACCGATAGTTACTCGCAAGTGATTTGGCAAGCCGTAATTTCCCACCGGACGCACAATAAGTGAACGCCGCAACAAGGTGTCATACACTGGCAGTGCCTCGCGCCCCATATCAACCAGAATGAAATTCCCGGCAGAGGGGATGGTCTGTAAACCTAAATCCTGAAATCCTGCCTGTAGTTGTTGCATGCCAGCATCATTCAAAGCTTTGCTCTGTGCCAGAAATCCTGTATCACCAAGAGCTGCTTCTGCCGCCAGCAAAGCCAGCGAATTAACATTGAATGGCTGCCTGACCCGGTTTAATACAGCCGCTACCTGCGGACTGGATAAGGCATACCCTACCCGCATACCAGCAAGCCCGTAGGCTTTGGAGAAAGTACGGGTAATTACCAGGTTAGGGTATTTATTCAACCAGCTAGTTGTATCAACTGCCATATCTGCATACTCAAGATATGCCTCATCCAGTACCAGCAAACAATTTTCCGGAACATTATTGATGAAATCTTGCAGTTTATCTGGGTCCAACCAGGTTCCAGTTGGGTTATTTGGATTAGCTATAAATACAATTCGAGTTTTGTCATCAATTTGCGCCGCCAGAGCTTCTAGATCATGCCCTAGTGGCATATCACTGTCTGCGGGCAATGCAGCAGCAATATTGGCAGTTGCGCCTGCAGCTTGCGTCGCAATTGGATAAACCGCAAAGCAATACTCGGAAAACACCGCATTGTGCTCTGGTGTAAGCCAAGCCTCAGCTAGTAATACCAAAACATCGTTGGAGCCATTACCTAATGTAATGCACTCGGCAGGTACTGCATAGCGCGCAGACAAAGCCGACTTTAGTTCAAAGCCATTGGCATCTGGGTACAAACACAATTCATGCATGCCCCCTGCAATGGCTTTTAAGGCAGCCGGGCTGCTGCCCAATGGATTCTCATTGGAGGCTAGCTTAATAATATTGCTAACCCCATATTCACGCTCTAACTCGGCGATTGGCTTACCCGGCAAATATGGGTGTAACCCCTGAACTCCGGGAGTTGCCAGTTGTAGAAAATCACAGGCCATGATTAATTATCTCCATTTTGCTGCTCGTCTGACTCGATTGCTTGCGGGTATGACCCCAGCACTCGCAGCACACTACCACTATTGGCCAATTCCTCCAGTACTGAACGCAAAGGTTCATCATTTGCATGCCCCAATACATCAACAAAAAACACATATCCCCAGGTAGAGATACGCGATGGTCGCGACTCAATTCTGGTCATATTAATATTGTGCCTATTTAAAGGCTCTAACAAAGAGTACAAATCACCCGGGCCATCACCATCTCCGGTTGCCATCAACAGTGTTGTTTTATCTGCGCCGCTGGCAGCAAATAGTTCTCTGCCAAGAACCAGAAATCTGGTGGAGTTATCCTGTTGGTCTTCAATTGAAGAAAATAATATTGGTAATCCATAGATACTGGCAGCCGAGCGACTGGCAATAGCCGCCGCATCCGGGCTATTGCACGCCCTGCGCGCCGCCTCAGCATTACTGCTAACCGGGATGCATTCAGCCTCGGGTAAATTTCTCTTGATCCATTGACGGCACTGAGACAATGATTGTTGGTGTGAGTAAATTCTTTCGATCTGATCTGGGCTACTGGCATGACTAAGCAGATTCTGGTGCACCCTGAGGGTAATTTCACCACAAATCTTTAACTCTGAATCATAAAACATATCCAGGGTATGGCTAACTACTCCTTGGGTTGAGTTTTCAATTGGTACTACGCCAAAATCTGCCTCGGCCGACTGTACTTGGCGAAACACATCTTCGATTCCAGCCAGCGCAATAGTGTTATTGGAATGCCCAAAGTGGCGCTGAACTGCTTGCTGGGTAAATGTACCTTCCGGACCCAAATAGGCAATACGTAAAGGTTCTTGCTGGGCTAGACAAGCTGACATGATTTCCCGAAACAAACGCAGCATCTCCTCATCACTAAGCGGCCCCTGATTATTCTCGCGCACTGCCCTAAGCACCTGCGCCTCACGCTCAGGCCGGTAATACTCAACTGCCGAGCCAAGCTTGCCTTTAGCCTCGCCAACATTAAGCGCCAACTTGGCGCGTGCAGAGATAAGCTCTTGTATCTGCCTATCTAAAGCATCAATGCTGGTGCGAACACTATTTAAGTCTAATCCCTCAGGTTTTTTATCAGCCATGTTGCCTCTCAAATTCACGCATAAATTCCACCAGAGTTTCCACCTCGCTTACAGGCATTGCATTGTACAGGCTGGCACGTAAACCACCGATACTGCGATGTCCCTTGAGGCCTATCATGCCAGCCTGCGCTGCCTGTTGCAGAAATTTAACTTCCAGCTCGGGGTTTTGCAATCGAAACACCACATTCATACGTGAACGCGCATTTTCAGCAACTGAATTCTGATAAAAACCGCTCTCGGTAATTATCGAATATAACAAGGCTGATCTTTTTAAAGCCAACTGCTGCATCTTTTCCATACCGCCGCTGTTAGTTACCCAGTCTAGTACTAAAGATGCCACATACCAGCTAAATACCGGCGGAGTATTTAGCATTGATTTTTTTGCTGCCAATAAGCGGTAGTCAAACATCGATGGAAGCCCAGCGGGAACCTGCTCCAGCAAACTGCGTTTTATCAAAACATAAGTCAACCCAGCTGGGCCGGCATTTTTTTGTGCGCCGGCATAAATCAAACTAAATCTGTTTATATCAATTGGCCGGGATAAAAAATCAGATGACATATCCGCAACCAGTGGCATATCGAGCTGGGGAATGTCTTGGTATGCAACTCCATGAATAGTTTCATTGGTAGTTATATGCACATAGGCACTGGCATCATCAAGCCGCCATTCTGCCGCTGCCGGGATATCCCGGTAATCTTGCTGTTCTGAGCTGGCTGCAATTCTGGCAGAAGCAATAGCTGTGGCTTCCTGAAATGCTCGTTTAGACCAATGCCCGGTGATAATATGCTCAGCATAACCTTTGCCCGCCAGATTCATTGCAAGCAGGCTAAACTGGCTACTGGCACCGCCTTGCAGAAACAAAACTTTCCAATCATCATCTACTGCTAAAAGCTGTCGTAGCTGTAACTGGGATTGCTCGGCGATACGAGCAAATTCAGAACTACGATGGCTCATTTCCAGCACTGAGATTCCGCTGCCGCGATAATCCAGCAACTCAGCTTTTACCTGCTCTAATACCGTTGCCGGCAATTTCGCAGGTCCTGCATTAAAATTGATGATGTTTTGGCTCATTCCCTTGTAGAATAGTCAGTTCAATATGAGCTTTATTCTATGCTATTGCAGCTATCTTGTAACAGGCAATAATCATGTTTCGACAACAAACCCAACTTGAAGAAATACAAACTGACAAGCAAGTAGAGAGTTTACCCTCAGACCAGAACCCAAAATCTGCGTTTATTATGCGCCTTGGGCGCGCCCTATTATCGCTTGGCTCACCCGCTCACCGGATTGAAACCACACTATCAATGGTTGCTAGCCGACTCAACCTTGATTCACAATTTTTCTCAACCCCAACGGCCTTAATTGCCTCTTTGGGAAATGAGCGCCAATCTCGAACCTACCTGGTTAGAGTAGAATCAACAGCAACTGATCTGGGAAAATTATCGGATATTCTTGAAGTCATGGATCAAATATCCGATGAGGATATGAATATCCAACAAGCTAGTCGTGAGATAACAGAAATATATTCAGCCCCACCCCGCTATGGTTCCTTGCTAACCTGGTTAGCCTATACATTGGTTTCAGCCAGTGTTGCGATAACTTTAGGTGGCGGCTGGAATGAAATGTTCCTGGCCGCATTTATTGGCAGTGTAGTAGGTGGCTTAAATTTTGCAGGTAAATTCTTCAACCCATTGCAGCGCCTGTTTGTACCACTTGCCGCTGTCGCTGGAACCTTTATTGCAAATCTCTATGTGTTTATATTTCCAGGGACAGATTTACTCCTGCCAGTTATAGCGGGATTGATAATTCTTATCCCCGGCATGGATCTAACCATGGGCACCAGAGAGCTTGCTAGCGGTCATTTGGTATCTGGATCTGCTCGAATTTCTGGCGCAATTTTAGTCTTGATGACTATATTATTCGGAATGCTGGTAGGCAATTATTTAGGCGATAGTGTTGTTGGCGAGATACATTCAAGTTCTCCCACGGCAATTGCCGACTGGGTAAGATATTTAATTCTGGCACTGGCAGCATTTTCTTTCACAATATTATTTCGAGCCAGGCCCAGAGACTTTATCTGGATTCTATTTGCTTGTTATCTTTCAATCGTGGCGCTTAAATTTAGCCAAATGATAAGTACCACTATCGTTGCGGCAGCCCTGGCAGCGGTCATTATTGGGGTATGTGCAAATCTATTCTCACGCATGACTACTCGGCCATCAGCAGTAATTTATGTTCCTGCCTTGTTACTGTTAGTTCCAGGCGCGCTAGGCTTCCGTTCACTTACAGAAATCATGCAACACAATGTGGTTTCTGGACTTGAAGGATTTATGAATGTGGTCTTAACCGCTATTGCCCTGGCAACAGGTATGGTAATCTCCTCTGTTCTGGTACCGTCAATAAATGAGTTTTAATAACAAGAGGTCGCCTTAATGTCTTATATTGATATTTCCCATGCACACCAGTTAGAGCATAGCGATGTTAAAGAGCTTGCTGATGAAATCGCGGCAGAACTTGCTGCAAGCTATTCAATGGAATACGCCTGGGAAGATGATGTGCTTTATTTTGAGCGCAGCGGTGCTTACGGACAAATCGATATTGATGACAACGAAATTAGAATTCAGGCAGAATTGAGCTTTCCAATTAACTTAATGCAGCACCGGGTTGAATCAGAAATAAATAAAATGCTGAAAAAGCACTTTGCAGACTAGCTGTGTAATCAGGTTTTATTAAACATCCCATCCATAAATTTAGTCTCTCGTTGTTGCAGAGCCAGCAAAAACTCCGCAATATCCGGCATTCTCAGAAACGCAGTTAAGCCCCTTTCAAGAAAATCATGCAATGTGCCAAAACCCGCCGCCTTGGCAGGCAAGCGCATCATTTTTAATAAGCGCAAAGCAAACGGCCGACGCACTTGTTTTTGCAGCGCTTTACCTAAATGAACGACATTCTTCACCTGTAGTCGTCTTTCAGTTTCTGCGTCCAACTGAATATTGGCTTCGGCATACTGGGCCAGGTTTAATTTTTCAAGATCAATGCCATTGCTAACCAGTTGTTGGCATACCTCCATATCCAATTTGATACTTAAAGCTTGAAATTGCATAGCCTCAGCTAATGTTTGCAGCATGGAATCGGGTAACATGCGGGTCATTATAGAATAAACTTTTTTCAGGTCGTTGTTACGCTCAACAAAACCCATGCCGCCATAAAGCTCGGTTAGAAAGAACTCGATAGCCGGTGCAAAATCAGACTGCTCCAGAAAGTCTTTATAGTCTCTTGCCATCCGCCCTTGCTGCAGCTCTTGCAGATACTGCAGCTCTGCCAAAGGCCAATCTTCAGTCTGCAGTTTCTTAACCAGACACTCATTCTCATCGAGCGCCTGCTTTAATGCTTTGGCATACTCAGCGCGCTTAGCTTGCATCGGCTTCAGGCAAGGTCTTGTATGGCTTGCAGTAACTCATCTCGTTTACGTCGGAAAATCGCCAAAGACTCTATATGTTCATAGCGAACCTGCTGATCTTCATCGAGCAAAAATACAGCTCGCTTCATGCCTAACATACCCTTGCAGCCCCACTCTTCAGCAACGCTGAGTTCCGGGTCACTTAACAGTGGAAATGGTAATTTATGTTTGGCTTTAAACTTTTTGTGAGATTCAACGCTATCTGGGCTAAGTCCAACGACCTCGACCCCAAGATCACGAAAATCTGATATTCCATCACGGTAATCACATAATTGGCTGGTGCAAACTGGAGTATTGTCTCCAGGATAAAAAACCAGCAGCAATTTCCCACCTTTCCATTCTGCCAGTTGCCGCAGCGCTCCCTGATCATCTTTAAGTTCAAAATCAATTACTTGCTTGTTTAGCATACTCATATTCTTATCCATTTAACTATTCTTCCCAACCATTGTAGCAACAATCTCTGGCAGGATAAGGCTAGTGGGTTTAGAATGCCACGAGACTAATTGACTGGAACCGTATGCTAACAATCCATCAAAGCAAATTACCGCGCACTAATGAAGTACCAGCTATTGGCCTAGCCATTGCTGGCGGCGGTCCCTTGGGAGCTATTTATGAGCTCGGTGCTCTGCGGGCAATGGATGAAGCTATTACCGGCTTGCGCATGGACAAGCTAGATGTTTATGTAGGAATCAGTGCCGGTGCTCTGATCGC
>CAZEFU010000094.1:0-6837 GCA_964511515.1 uncultured Wenzhouxiangellaceae bacterium | reverse complement strand
CCAATTACATCACCGATTGTGCGGGCGGATTTTTTATGTTTTGAACTGGCTGATAAGCCCAATTCAGACATGGCGTAAACAATACGACGCTGTACCGGCTTTAGACCATCGCCAACGAAGGGTAGAGCGCGATCAAGGACTACATACATTGAATAGTCCAGATAAGCTTTTTCAGCATACTCGCGTAATGGAATTTGCTCGTGGCCGGGGAAGCTCATACTTATTTCCGACATGTTATTTCCTGTGTTGCATAATTTTAGGGTTTTGCCCAGCTATCATCAGAGGGCGGCTTTAATAGCTTTCTTTAGGCGTTTGTCACTGACATTTTTAGCCAGCCTTTTATAGATAACTACTGCTTCATCTTTGCGGCCATCGGCTTCAATCAGATTGGCCATGCGAAACTCAGCCCAGTCTTTGGGAGGTAATCCCGATAATTTTGGGGCGGTTTTTATGTATTCCTGTAAGGACTCAATCCCCTGCTGGAATTCGGTTTTTGAAATTACACTAGTGCGGCCAATTTGATACATAGCACCGAATTTACTCTGTTGAAACTCATCTTTATCACCAGCTTGCTGTATCGCTAACTTGAAGTCCTGCACAGCGGCTGGATAAGCTTCCACAGCTAGCTGATATAAGCCACGATGAAAAAGGATATCAGCATCCTGGCTTAGTTCAGCTGGCAATTTGGTGAATAAGGCTTTTATTGCAGTTTTATCTTCGCTGACTGCATAGACATTTATCAAGGCTCGAGTACCGATCTTCAGGTCTAATGTTTTAATTTTTTCTGCCTGCTGCAAAGCGATATCTTTATCGCCACCAGCTATGCCCGGTGCAGCCAGGTGGTAACTCATCAGGGATTGGCGATAGGCTATATTATCTGGTTCCAATACAACAGCTTGATTAAATCCTGAAAGGGTTTTTTTGGCATAACCGAGGGCACTAAAAATACTGGCATCTTGGGCAATTCTGCCCATGACAATGCCATAGCTGTATTGTACAAAGGAATTTTTTGGTGCTTGCACCACAGCCTCTTTTGCCAAGTCTTCAGCACTATCCATATCATCCTGACGTAATGCAATACGCGCCAGGTAGGCGAGTGTTTCTGGGGCAGTAGTGGTTTCTTTTAGATCCTGCTCAAAGAGTAACTTAGCAGCTGGTATTTGGCCGTCATTAAATAATTTAATGGCTTCCGGGTTTGCGCTCAGTTGCGTGGTCGATAGCAGTAAAAAGCTCAATAATATTAATTTTGTTTTGTTCATATTTGATAATTTCATCCTATACATCAGCCAAATCACCCTTCTTTTCAAGCCAAATCTTGCGATCTGAGGCGCGTTTTTTGCCAAGCAACATATTCATCATTTTCGTGGTTTCCAGTGCATCATCAATAGTTAATTGCACCAGTCTGCGGGTATCTGGGTCGATAGTGCTCTCGCGCAGTTGCAAAGGGTTCATTTCGCCCAAGCCTTTAAAGCGAGTCTCGCTAATTTTACCCTTCATTTTTTCTGCCTTGATACGCTCATATAGTGCTTGGCGTTCTTCGTTATCGAGTGCGTAAAAAGTCTTTTTGCCGACATCAACACGATACAGTGGCGGCATGGCAACAAATATATGCCCGGTTTCAACCAGGCCACGGAAGTGTTGCAAAAACAAAGCGCAGAGCAGGGTGGCGATATGCAAGCCATCTGAATCAGCATCGGCAAGAATAATTACCTTGCCATAACGCAGGCCGGAGATATTATCGCAGCCAGGGTCAACCCCAATGGCAACTGAAATATCGTGAACCTCGTTAGAAGATAACACTTGCTCTGAATCTACTTCCCAGGTGTTCAGGATTTTACCGCGTAGAGGCAAAATAGCCTGATACTCACGATTACGGGCTTGTTTAGCTGAACCGCCAGCGGAATCACCTTCTACTAGAAATAATTCCGTTAGGCTCATATCTTGCGAGGAGCAATCTGCCAGCTTTCCGGGCAGAGCAGGGCCGCTGGTAACCCGTTTGCGGATTACTTTTTTGGCTGATTTCATCCGCTGCTGTGCATTGCTTATTGCTAGTCTGGCGATGGCCTCACCATCATTCACGTTTTGGCTTAGCCACAAAGTAAAGGCATCTTTGACCACGCCGGAAACAAAAGTAGCCGCGCCGCGTGATGATAGGCGCTCTTTGGTTTGGCCTGAAAACTGCGGGTCTTTTTGTTTGACTGAGAGAATATAGGCAATTTTATCCCAAACATCCTCGGGAGCAAGTCGCAGCCCACGAGGTAGTAAATTATGGTGTTGACAAAATTCCCGTAAAGACTCAACTAAGCCGGTACGCATGCCGTTTACATGGGTTCCGCCTTGTGCGGTTGGAATCAGGTTTACATAGCTTTCCTGAAGTTGGCCACCTGCTGGCAGCCAGCATAGTGCCCACTCAACCTCGGACTCGTCACCCTTGAATTCACCAATAAAGGGGCTTTCTGGTAGCTTCTCAGAATCTACCAATGCATCGAGAAGGTAGTCTGTTAGCCCGTTTTCAAACTGCCAGCTATCTTTCTGCCCGGTTTTCTCTTCAAATAAATTAACTGTGAGGCCGGGGCAAAGAACCGCCTTGGCTCTAAGTAGGTGGCGCATTTTGGCCATGCTGATGCGGGCAGAATCAAAATATTTAGGGTCTGGCCAGAATCTAATTCTGGTGCCGGTGTTGCGTTGCCCAACCTCGCCGACTTGTACCAGATCAGCGACCTTTTCACCGTCTGCGAAGCTTATCTGAAACTCTTTACCATCGCGCTTTATCCAGGCATGGAGCTTGGTTGAGAGCGCATTTACAACTGAAACACCAACCCCATGTAAGCCACCCGAGAATTGGTAATTGTCATTATTAAATTTGCCCCCGGCGTGCAGGCGGCTAAATATCAGCTCAACCCCTGGTATGCCTTCTTCTGGGTGAATATCAACGGGCATGCCGCGGCCATCATCGGCAACTTCAACTGAACCATCTTTGTAAATGCTGACATCTACTCTGCGCGCGTAGTTAGATAAAGCTTCATCGACTGAGTTATCGATTACTTCCTGGGCTAAATGGTTAGGGCGGGAAGTATCTGTATACATTCCCGGCCGCCTACGGACAGGGTCAAGTCCGGAGAGAACTTCAATATCTTCGGCGCTATAATTTTTGCTCATTTGATTTGAATTTCTATACTCATCTGCTTGCTCAATAGTGTACCTGAGATAGAACTCTCAGGCATAAAAAAACCGACCTCCAAAGAGGCCGGTTTTTATACTTCAGCTCGTCGCTTATACGCGGCGGCGGGCTACACCTAGACCTAGGCCAAGACCCAGGAATACCATACCCAGCAGTCCAATCAGCGGCAACTGGCTAGCAGTATGCGGCATAACAGGCTCAGGCTCTGGCTCAGGGGCAACTTCAGCAACCACTTCTGCCTCTTCAACAGCTTCTACACCACCAGGCTCAGATATCAGAACCCAGCCACTTTCAGTGTGCGTAATGTAGGCATTGAGTTTCTGGCCTACAACGATCTGGTCTAAACCAACAGGCTCGTCGTCAATAAGGAATCGGAATTCATGTGGGACTCTGAATCTTTTACGGCCTTCACCTTCGATATCTACCCACATCCAACGTCCTGAGATTCTCAGAACTTCGAAGTGCTTGGTTTCAACAGTAGTTTCAGATACTTCTACAGCTGCAACATCTTGTGCGGTTACGGGGCTTGCAACCAGTACAAACATTCCAATTATTAATGCTAATAGTACTTTTTTCATTTCTTCCTCCTAGTGGTAATTTGCCTTGCGGCTCCTTTTATTACAAAACTCAGTTCACTAATAATTCTTCGCTTTCGAAGTGAGCCTTGACAATAAATCTTTTGGGTGCACTACCAACAAAATAAAATGGGTAGCAAGTTACCAGCGTGACTTCGTCTTTGCCGGTATCACCTAACACGCTGAGATCATCAGGTGTAATAATATGGGTTGAAACTATTTTGTATTTGAGGCTGCCAGTGAGAGTTTTTACCTCAATGGTTTCGCCTATTTTAATATCTTTCAGACCGCGAAAAAAACCATCTCTGTGACCAGATAGGGCCAGGTTTCCCGGAACCCCAATTTTCGCTGTGCCTGGTACTCTGCCTACGGCACGATTCAATGTTAAGTCATCAATGCCAGTATAAACTGGTACTTTTAGATCAATTGATGGGATTATCAGAACAGCTTCGGGCAGGCCAAGGTCATGCTGAAGTGAGTCATGATAGTCGGTAATTCTTTTTTCATTCCAAAGGCGTGTATCGAAATCTGACTTGTCAGATTGAAATGAACCACTTTTTGTAGATATAGTTTCTTGCCTGGCTTGTTCAAACTTTCTGAGATCATGAGCAGGTAGCAAGCTGCTTTGTGCATGCGCAGCAACAAATACCGTGAGCAATACAGCTCCGGTCAACAAAAATACCCTCTGAGCCCAAATCAGGCTACTTTTATCCAATGCATTTACTCATATTAGATGGGGAACTTTAACACATTCGATTTTCAACTGGCAAATATCCACCACAGAGCTGTTTGAGTCGCTATAATATTATTCCAGAATATATTGACTAATATCGCCTTCGGGCAGCAGGTTCTGGTATGGCTTCTTTAATTTTTGTTACTGGTGGGGTGGTTTCTTCACTGGGTAAAGGTATTTCCGCTGCTTCTCTGGCATCGGTTCTGGAAAATCGTGGACTTAAAGTCACGATGATTAAACTCGACCCGTATATAAATGTTGACCCTGGAACTATGTCGCCTTTCCAGCATGGCGAGGTATTTGTTACTGAAGATGGTGCTGAAACAGACCTGGATCTTGGTCATTACGAACGCTTTATTCGCACCCGCATGGGTAAAATCAATAATTACACCACTGGCAGAATCTATTCTAATGTTATTGCTAAAGAGCGGCATGGAGACTATTTGGGCGCTACGGTTCAGGTAATTCCACATATTACTGATGAAATAAAAGAAGGTGTAGTGCGTGCTGCCGAGGGTTTTGATATTGCCCTGGTGGAAATTGGTGGCACGGTAGGTGATATCGAATCGCTACCATTTCTGGAAGCAATTAGGCAGCTGGGCGTTGAATATGGTCGTCAAGCCATCTTTATGCATTTAACTTTGGTGCCATACCTTAAGGCTGCGGGCGAAGTTAAAACCAAACCAACCCAGCACTCGGTAAAAGAGTTACGCTCAATTGGTATTCAACCAGATGTTTTGATCTGCCGCAGCGAGCGTATGTTGACTGAACATGAGCGCAAGAAAATCTCCTTGTTTACAAATGTGGAAGAAAGAGCAGTTATTTCTGCACTAGATGTAGAAAACATTTACCAGTTGCCCGTGTATTTTAATCAACAGGGACTGGATGATTTTGTTCTAGAAAAACTCGGCATTAAAGCCGCAGCCAGCCAACTAGATGACTGGATTGAAGTTGATGATCGTATTTGTAATACCCAACATGAAATTACCGTGGCAATGGTGGGTAAATATGTTGATCATTCAGATGCGTATAAATCTTTAAGTGAAGCGGTTCGGCATGGTGGCTTACGCCAGCGGATAAAAGTTAATATCAAAGCAGTTGATTCTTCCATTATTAACCATGAAGGCTTGGACTCAATTAAGGATGTTGATGCCATATTAGTTCCCGGTGGCTTTGGCTCGCGTGGATTTGAAGGCAAGGTAAAAGCCATTCAATTTGCGCGAGAAAATAAAATACCTTATCTCGGGATTTGTTACGGAATGCAGGCCGCAGTAGTCGAGTTTGCTCGCAATGTATGCGGCATGAAAGGTGCTAATACCACTGAAAACGATGCCGATACACCATATCCCGTAATTGCCATGATTACTGAATGGCTAGATGCTAGCGGCAAGCGCGAGGTTCGCACTGAAGAATCAGACCTTGGTGGAACTATGCGACTAGGTGGGCAGCGTTGCCGACTACGGCCCGATACTCTGGCGCGCAAAGTGTACGCAGAAGATGTGATTGTTGAACGCCATCGGCATCGCTATGAATTTAATAATAACTATAGAGCTGAGATTAAGCAGCATGGATTGGTTTTATCCGGGGTTTCTTCCGATGAAACATTGGTTGAGATAATTGAACTTCCTGAACATCCGTTTTTCCTTGCCTGCCAGTTTCATCCGGAATTTACATCCTCCCCACGCGGTGGTCATCCACTGTTTAATGGGTTTATAGAAGCAGCTTTGCGGTACCAGCAAGAAGTGCGTGGTGAAGTTAATGATGGAGTAGTACGCATATGAGCTTGCCAGTATCAGGGTTGATGGATTTATGTTCCTTTAAAGTGGGCGATGGCCAGCCATTATTTATTATTGCTGGCACATGTGTGGTTGAGTCAGAGCAAATGACTCTAGATACTGCCGGAGTATTAAAAGAAATTTGTCAGAACCTGGAAATTCCTTTTATTTATAAGTCTTCATTCGATAAGGCTAATCGTTCATCAGTTAATGGTTTTCGTGGGCCAGGTATTGATGAAGGTCTACGGGTGTTGGCGAAAGTTAAATCTGAACTGAATGTACCGGTGCTAACGGATGTGCACGAAGATACTGATATTGAAAAAGTGGCTGCGGTTGTAGATGTTTTACAAACCCCGGCTTTCCTCTGCCGCCAAACCAATTACATCCAACGAGTTGCCAGTGCTGGATTACCGGTAAATATCAAAAAAGGCCAGTTTCTGGCTCCCTGGGATATGCAGCATGTAGTTGAGAAAGCTCGGGCTACCGGCAATAAGCAAATTATGGTGTGTGAGCGCGGAGCTTCATTTGGGTATAACAATCTGGTTTCAGATATGCGTTCTTTGGTGGTGATGC
>CAZEFU010000093.1:0-6997 GCA_964511515.1 uncultured Wenzhouxiangellaceae bacterium | reverse complement strand
AAAATATTATTTGACTAAACGCCTGTCCGCCAGCTTGAAAACCAATGGTAAGTTGGGTCATTGTGGTTTTGCCAGTGGGTGAACCATCTTTATAAACAACACCAGTTCCGCGTGCTCCGCCTACACCTAGACCGCCCTTGCCAATATTAGGGAACACAGCGTAGCCGTATGCATCCTTGAAGAAAGTATGTAGGCCCTTGTCAGCTTCTTTGAAAGTATCAACTGTTGCATTAGACTTGCTAACTAAATCAGCATCCCATTTAGCTAGTGCAGAGGTGCTTAGAGCTAATAAGAATACAGTTAATATTAAGAGAGTTTTTGCGTTTTTCATTTTAATCTTTCCTTTTGCAAATTTGCAGTATGAGCTTTCATTTTATTATATTTATTCAAGAGTAGCTACCGATATCAGGCTCCTTGGTTTGGCGCTTTTAACTCGGCTACTTTCTAATTAGGATAAGCTCACTGGGCTAGTAGCCTGCCAAGATGGATCTCGATGCTCAACAACTACGCTTGTGTAAATACCGCCGCGGACATTAAAATCAGCAGTCAGACGCATAAATCGCGGCGCGGTTGCTGCAACCAGGTGATTGAGGATTTGATTTGTGACATCTTCGTGAAAAGCCCCCTGATCCCGGTAAGAAACTACATATAATTTTAATGCTTTTAGTTCCACACAGAGCTGATCGGGTATATATTCTATTAGTAGCTCTGCAAAGTCTGGTTGGCCGGTTTTCGGACACAGACAGGTAAACTCAGGAATGGTGATTCGGATGGTATAATCACGCATGGATTGAGGGTTAGGAAAAACTTCCAGATCAGGACTGGGTTTGTTAGCCATTGAGCTCTCCAAATACAGGGCAAAAGCCCATTAATAATTAACAACAAAGTCGAATTTTCGACTAATAAAGAGATAGTTTAAGTTTAAATGCGTTTAACAGCTATAAAAATGGCGGGATTTAAATCATTTGTTGATCCCACTACACTGCTTGTACCCACAAATTTAACCGGCGTTGTCGGCCCGAATGGCTGTGGGAAATCAAATATTATCGATGCAATTCGTTGGGTTATGGGCGAAGGCTCGGCCAAAGTATTGCGCGGCGAATCAATGGCCGATGTGATATTTAACGGCTCCTCTGGCCGCAAACCTGTTGGCACAGCAACGGTTGAGCTAATTTTTGATAATTCAGACGGGCGAATCGGTGGTGAATATGCCCAGTACAACGAAATTTCGGTAAAACGCCAGGTTAGCCGTGATGGGCAGTCAAATTACTACCTAAATAGTGCCAGGTGCCGTAAAAAAGATATAACCGATATCTTTTTGGGTACAGGTTTAGGGCCGCGTAGTTATTCGATTATCGAGCAAGGCATGATTTCTCAGATTGTAGAGGCGCGCCCTGAAGAGCTGCGTGGTCACCTTGAAGAAGCTGCTGGTATATCAAAATATAGAGATCGGCGCCGGGACACCGAAAGCCGCATTTCTCGAACCCGCGACAATCTGGATAGACTCGCTGATTTACGCGACGAGGTAGGCAAGCACATTGATCGCCTGCAACGCCAGGCTCGTGCTGCGGAACGTTGGAAGAAATTCAAACAGGAATCTCGCGACCTCGAATCTCGCCTGCTGGCAGTAGGCTGGCGCGAGCTAACCGCTCAGGCCGAAGTTAAAGCCAGCGAATTGAAGAATGTTGAAACCTCGATGGAATCAAAAGTTGCTGACCAGCGTGCTGCTGAGTCTGCACTTGAAGAACTACGCGAGCAGCAGGCACAGGCTACTGAAGGTTTTAATGGGATTCAGGGCGCTTATTATGAGATTGGTGGAGAGATAGCCCGCTTAGAGCAAAGCATTCAGCATGAAAGAGAGATGCAAGGTCGGCGTAAGCAAGAATTTGAAGAAACCAAATCTGGTTTGGAAGACCTCGAAAAGCATATAGTTCTCGATCGCAGCCAAGTAGAAGAGTTAAGCCAAGCACTAGCTGAGTTAGAACCATTGCTAAGCAGTGCTCAGCAAACGCAAACACAAAGCGGTACAGAGATGGAAAGCAAAAGCCTTGCTGCCGATAAGTGGCAAGAGAATTTTGACAGTCATCGCCAAGAATCCGTAGAAGTTAGTGGCCGCACAGAGCTTGAGCGAGCACGAATAGAGCATCTTGATCAGCGCATTGCACAGTCTAGAGAGCGCCTTGATGTACTTGCCAGCGAGAGTGGTGGCGCTGCTGATACCGCACTACAAAAAGAATTAAAAAAAGCAGTGCAAAGCTCTGAAGAATCAGCAAAAGCACTATTGCAGGGACAAAAGAGCCTAGAGAAGTTGCGCGAAACAATTCAGCAAGGCCGAGACGGAATAGGGCAGAAACAAAAAGAATTAAGCGAGCAACAACGCTTGCAGGCTAGTTTAAAAGGCCGCTTGTCATCATTGCAAACCTTACAAGAATCCAGCCTCGAAAAAGATCGCAGCAGCTCCGAGTGGCGTGATCAGCAAGGATTAGATAACACTGAAACCTTATTGGAAACCATTCAGGTTGAGGAGCAATGGCGCCAAGCCGTTGAGCAGGTGTTGAAGCCATGGTTGAACTCTCTGTTGGCAGCCGGTGAGAAAATCAACCTGGATAGCTTTACCACTGGTGCTTTATCTCTGGTAAACCCTGCTAGCGGTAATCTAAGGCCCCGCGCAGGCACTTTGGCTATGTTCTGCAAAGCTCCTGATGCTATCGTTGCGATCTTAAATCAAGTCTATACCGCAAGCTCTACTGACGATGCCTATGCCCGCAGGAAGTCACTAAAAGCAACGGAAAGCGTAGTTACTGCTGCAGCTGAATGGTTTGGCTCTGACTGGACCAGGCTCGATCGTGGTAGCGATGGCTCGGTGCTAGACCGTGAACAAGAAATTCGTAAAGTAGAAAATGAACTAACAGATCTTGATAATAACATTGGCGCTTTACAGAGCCAGTTAAGCAAGCTGCAAAGCAGTACACAAGAAAATGAAGCTTTGCGTAGGCAAGCTCAAGCAGATACAAATGAGCTCTACCGCAGCCAGACTCAAGACTCAGGGCAGGTAGATAGGCTGCAACTAAAAATAACCGAACTGGGAGAGCGTGAAAAACGTGATCGCGACGAGCTCAGCAAGGTACAAACCAGAATGGATGACGATAGCGCCGCGCTTAAACAGGCACGCTCTGGGCTAGAAGTTTTGATAAATAAAATGGCAGAGATTCAGACTACTCGCGAAGCTCTTGATACACAGCGCAAAGAAGTTCTCAGTGCCCGTGATCAGGCAAGGGCTAAGTTACACCAAGCCCGCGATGCTCAGCATGAAGTTGCACTAAAAGTAGGCTCGCGCCGAGCCAGTTTGGATTCTCTTAGCCAGTCTCTTTCCAGAATGGATGGTCAGCTGGGGCAATTGCAGCAACGCTTTGTACAGTTAAGCGAGCAAGTGGCAAAAGATGAGAAGCCGGATGAGTCACAAAGCATCGAGATGGATAAGTTACTGCAACAGCGGGTTAAAACTGAGAAGGAACTAACCCAGTCGCGTACTGTTATCCAAGCTCTCGAGAATGATTACCGGCAAGCAGATAGCAAACGGCAGAAAGCTTTAGCTGAAGCCGAAGAAATTCGTCAAGAGCTAGAAGCGCAGCGCTTGAGCCTGCAAGAATTACAAATTAAAGCCCGTTCATTAGCTGAGAGACTTAGTGAGCAAGAGCAAAATGCCGAAGAGTTGGCATCAGCTCTAGATGAAAGCATTGATGTGGCAGCAATGCAGGCAGAGCTAGACAAACTTGAAAGCAAAATACTGCGCCTGGAACCAGTTAATTTGGCCGCCATTGCAGAATTTGATGAAGAAAGTGAGCGCAAAAACTACCTTGATGCTCAACATGAAGATCTGGTTTCTGCATTAACTACACTGGAAACAGCGATTGCCAAAATTGATCGGCAAACCAGAAGTAAGTTTAAAGAAACTTACGAGCTTGTGAACAAAGGCGTGCAGGAATTGTTCCCACGCTTGTTTGGCGGCGGCCATGCCTATCTTGAGCTAACTGGCGATGATTTACTAACCACCGGGGTAACCATTATGGCGCGCCCACCAGGCAAACGCATAAGCTCCATACACTTGCTTTCTGGTGGTGAAAAAGCATTAACTGCGGTAGCATTGGTATTTGCTATTTTCCAATTAAACCCCGCACCGTTCTGCTTGCTGGATGAGGTTGATGCACCGCTGGATGATGCCAATGTTGGGCGTTTTTCAGCCTTGGTCAGAGATATGTCCGAGACGGTTCAGTTTTTGTTTGTAACGCATAATAAAGGTACCATGGAAATGGCCTATCAACTCTGTGGTGTTACCATGCGTGAGGCCGGCGTATCGCGCTTGGTCACAGTTGATTTAGAAGAAGCGGCCGCCTATGTGCAGCAAGGTTAAACTATGGCATTAAATTTCATCAAGCAGCAAGGAAACTAAAGTGGATGCAGCAACTTTAAGGATAGCCCTGGTAGTAGTTGGAGTTGTCATAATCGCATCTATTTTCTACATTAGTGGTAGTAGTAAGCGGCGGCAGAAAAACACCAAGCTTAAGCACGACAAGCAACAGCGCAATACACCTGCAGAGGTAGCGGCTGAAGAGTCTCAGCTTGAGCCAGGCGTACAGCAGGAGTTAGATGCTCTCAAAGGTATGGGTGAGATGATTGCGGCTGATAAACGTGAGGCAGTGGCTAGTCACGAGCAGCAACCCACATCAACTGATAACCGCAGTTTCAGTAGGAAAGTTGTAACCCTATACTTACAGTCAATAGGCAAGAAGCGCGTACAAGGAACTGAATTAAGAGATGCACTTATAAAAACTGGCCTGGTCTATGGTTCACAACAGTGGTTTCATCGGCTACCTGAGGGTAGCTCTGAGGCTATTTTCAGTCTGGCTAATGGTATTAAACCCGGAACCTTCGATCCTGCTACCTGGAATTTATTCGAAACCCCAATTTTGACTCTGTTTTATAGCCTGCCAGGACAATACGGCGCTCTGGATTCCTGGGATGCAATGCTACCAACCGCCAATCGCTTATCAGAACTATTGGGAATGGCAGTGCTGGACTCCAAGCAGATGCCATTAACCAGAGAGCGCATTGCGGAAATTCGTGAAGAATTGCGTATTTTTGATCGAGGTAGCTCGGAGCCAGAGTAAGCCAAGCCATGAGTGATTCCGGTGACTTATTTCCTGACCCTTTAAAACGCATCGAAGTGCTGCGCACGCAGTTACGTGAGCATAATCATCGTTATTATGTGCTCGATGAACCTAGTATTTCCGATTCCAATTACGACAAATTGATGCGTGAATTATCGCAGTTAGAATCAGAAAACCCACAAGCATTTAGTCCAGACTCGCCAACGCAAAGAGTCGGAGCTAAGCCTTCAGAGAAGTTTGGATCAATAATTCATAAGCAGGCAATGTTATCGCTAAAAGATGCGTTTTCCGATGCTGAAGTCGATGATTTCACCCAGCGTGTAAATAAAACTCTTGAGCAAGACCAAGTTAGCTATTGTGCTGAGCCAAAGCTTGATGGTTTAGCCGTTAGCTTGATATACCAGCAGGGTAAGTTAATTACAGCCGCCACTCGTGGTGATGGTCAATCAGGTGAGAATGTTACTGCCAATGTACGCACAATTGCAGCTATTCCATTGCGTTTGCGTGGAGAGGGCTACCCTGAACAGCTAGAGGTAAGAGGCGAGATATATATGCCTCTGGATGGTTTTCAGCAGTACAACCAAAAAGCCTTGGCTGAAAATACGAAAGTATTAATTAATCCTCGCAATGGCGCTGCAGGCAGTTTACGCCAACTAGATCCCAAAGTTACCGCCAGCAGGCCATTAGCATTTTTTGCTTATGCTGCAATTATCCCGCAAACATTCCAGCCTTCTGCCAAGTTTCAATTTGAAATTCTGCAGCAACTACGCACATGGGGATTTCCAGTTAACGCAGAAATCAGGCAAGTGCAGGGTAGCATTGGATGTGCTGAGTATTACCAGTATCTTGCTGGTAAGCGCAATAAACTCAACTATGATATTGATGGGGTAGTTTACAAGGTTGATAAATTGGCAGATCAAGACTTACTTGGCTTTGTTTCGCGCGCACCACGGTGGGCAATAGCGCGCAAATTCCCTGCTGCAGAAGAACTAACACAAGTGCTTTCAATAGATGTTCAAGTAGGGCGAACAGGTGCTATTACTCCGGTGGCTAGATTAGAGCCAGTATTTGTAGGCGGCGTTACCGTTACCAATGCAACTTTGCATAATGAAGATGAGATTAGACGCAAAGATGTTCGCCCTGGAGACTGGGTGGTAGTACGCAGAGCAGGGGATGTGATTCCCGAGATCGTCAGCGTGGTTATGGAGCGGCGTGAAACTGAATTGGCAGAATGGCCGTTTCCTAAAGTTTGCCCAGATTGCGGCTCTGCAGTCGAGCGAGTTGAAGATGAAGCTGTTGCCCGCTGTACTGGCGGCCTATATTGCCCAGCCCAGCGCAAACAAAGTATTCGACACTTTGCCTCGCGTAAGGCCCTCGATATAGAAGGCCTGGGTGACAAGCTGGTAGATCAATTGGTAGATGCGGGTCTGATCGAGTCGGTTGCCGATTTATTCAAACTAAAGTTAGAGCAGTTGGTGCAGTTGGATAGAATGGCAGAAAAATCCGCACAAAACCTTCTGGAACAACTAGAAAAGAGTAAATTAGTAACTCTACCCAAGCTTTTATACGCTCTTGGAATTCGCGAAGTGGGCGAGGTAACCGCCACAACCTTGGCAGAAACATTCGGCACCCTGGAAAAGCTCGGACAAGCCAATATCGAAGACTTGCTAGCGGTTAGCGAAGTAGGCCCGATTGTGGCTGCGCATGTTCATGACTTCTTCCGCGAAGCACACAACCAACAAGTGATAGCACAACTACTGGCAAATGGAGTGCAACCCCAAGCTGTAAAGGCAGTTGCAGCAGGCGGCCCATTAGATGGTGAAACCTGG
>CAZEFU010000092.1:0-7019 GCA_964511515.1 uncultured Wenzhouxiangellaceae bacterium | reverse complement strand
CAGTTACATTCGGTGGCGGCAACATAATGCAGTAAGGCTGCTCACCACCCTGGGGTGCAAACCAGCCACCCTTTTCCCAGTAGTCGTACCAGTGAGTTTCTATCGATTCGGGGTCGTAGCTTTTATCCATAATTTATTTACTACGATTGATAAGAAACTGGCTAAGTAAAGCTACCGGACGGCCAGATGCACCTTCCTGTGTGCCCCATTTCCACGCCGAACCTGCGATATCTAAATGCGCCCAGTTTTGATCTTTGGTAAAACGCGATAGGAAACAACCAGCAGTCAGACTGCCTGCGGGCATGCCGCCAATGTTTTTCATATCGGCAAAAGGAGTATCTAGTTGTGCTTGATATTCATCCCATATTGGCATTCTCCAAGCACGATCAATAATCTCTTGGCCTGCATCTACAAGCTCGCCGGCAAGCTCATCGCTCTTAGTCATCAGGCCACTGGCGTGATGACCTAAAGCTACAACACAGGCTCCAGTTAGGGTGGCTACATCAATCAGGGCAGCAGGCTCGAAACGCTTGGCATAGGTGAGGGCATCGCAGAGCACCATACGGCCTTCTGCATCGGTATTTAAGACCTCTATTGTTTGACCATCCATGCTTTCAATTACATCACCAGGACGGTAGGCATCGCCATCGGGCATATTTTCTGCTGCTGCAACTAGAACTACTAAGTTTAGGGATAGCTGCATTTGCGCGCAGGCCTCGAAAGTACCAATAACTGCGGCGGCGCCACACATATCGTATTTCATCTGATCCATGTTTTCGCCGGGCTTGAGTGAAATCCCACCGGTATCGAAAGTGATTCCCTTGCCTACCAGCACAATTGGTTTCTCAGTATCGGCGGCGCCGTTATAGCGCAATATTACTAACCTGGGGGGATTGCGGCTGCCTCTGGCGACCCCAAGCAGAGCATTCATGCCCAATGCCTGCATTTGTTTGGTATTTAGAGATTCACAACTACAATTATCATATTTCTCGGCTAATTCCTGACCTTGTTCAGCCAAATATACTGGTGTGCAGATATTCGGCGGTAGATTACCCAGCTCGCGCGCCCTGTTATAGCCAGCAACAATTGCCTGGGCTTGTGCAGCTATTAGGCTAAGTTCTGCTGATGCCTCCTCAACTAGTACTTCGAGCGCTGTCATTGCTTCTGCGCTTTCAGGTTTCATCTTCTTGGTAGTCGTATATACATAGTTTGCATGGCCGAGGGCAATAATTGATTGGCGCATATTCCATTTTGAAGATTCATCACTGGCACCACTGTGGTGCAAACAACTTGTTGCAGAGCCTATAGCTTGTTCGCAAATGAGCTTGCCAGCTGCGCTACAGGCGAGATTAAATTTCGCAGAATTCAAGTCTTCAGCTTTACCTAGACCAACAAGCAGCAGGCGTTCTGCGGCGATACCTTGCGGCTGATGAATGAGTGTGGTTTTCCCAATAGATGTGCGGATGTCTCCAGCAGCAATCATTTTCTGTAAACTACCATCCATGGATTTATCGATACTGGCAACTGTACCGCTAAGTTTCTGATCGGCAAAAACACCTGCTACTAGGCAGGCTGCAGTGGTTGTACATGCGTTATCGGTGCTAATTGCGGTCTTCATAAATATATTCCTAGTTGAGTCCAGACTGACAGATTTTACTTTAGCGGTACTTATCCGGCCATCAGGCTGTTAGAATTCCTGAACGAAACGACCATTTTACAGAATTTATCGCCATACAGATACCATGCTGACAATACTTCAAAAATACCTGTACCGGGAATGGCTCACTACTTTTTTGGCTATCACTATCGTGTTGCTAATGGTATTGCTTGGTGTGAGCTTGGGAGATCTTCTTGGAGATGTGGCCGATGGGGTGTTGCCAGTTAGTTTAGTTGGCAAGCAATTACTCTATCGTCTGCCAGAAGGGCTGGGTTTGATTCTCCCTCTATCGTTATTTATGGGGGTAATGTTTGGTATGGGTAGGCTCTACCGTGATAATGAAATGGCGGTGATGCGAGCCACCGGGTTTACTTGGGTAAACATGCTTAAACCATTAATATTTCTGGTCTTGCCTTTAGTTGCCTTGTTGTTAGTGAATGGTTTAGTGCTGTTATCTGGAGCTGCTAAAGCTTCCGATACTGCCTTCGAAAAAGCCTATAAAAGCGCAGTGCTATGGGGCTTGAGGCCGGCTACATTTCATACATTGAGTAAAGGTGATCTGGTTATTTATATCGAATCAATGGGTGATAGCGGCAATGACCTAAAAAATATATTTTTGCTCAATCGAAATAAGAGTCCGGAAAATGCCAAAATTATTCGTGAGCAAACCTGGTTTGCAAAATCGGGCAGATTTTGGATAGATGAGGCGACTGGTAAGCGCTATATAGAATTGTCAGATGGTGAAATTCTGGACCGTGACACGAGTACCCTGGAGTTAAAAAAAGTTGGTTTTGAGCGCGCGCAATTAATAATGCCGGAGAATCGACAGCAAGTTAAAAGCCGCGACCTACAACGCAAAACTTCCTCAGAATTGCTGGCATCAGCATCCAGTAAAGACCAATCAGAATTACAGTGGCGCTGGTCACCGGCATTAGTAGCTTTGCTGATGGCACTTTTAGCTATTCCCCTCTCCTATGTTGCTCCTAGAGACTCTCGGGGCGGCAGGATATTGATTGGTCTGCTGGTGTACGCCTTGTATATCAACTTATTAACTGTATCTAGAGACTGGATGGCGAGCTCAGTTACACCTTCAAGCATTGGTATTTGGTGGGTGCATGTAATTTTCTTTATGCTGGCGATCAGTTGGATTTGGTTGCAAAAGCGTCGTTTACGACTTTGAGAATGGATGCTTAACAGATGAAAATAATTGATCGCTATATAGCTATTACAGTCATCCGTGGAGTCGCAACGACTGGCTTGATGCTATTGTCTTTTATCTTGATATTTACCCTGTTGTCAGAGTTGCAGGGTGGCAGGGTAAATTATAGTTTTGCTCAAGCTCTTTGGGTTGTTCTGTTGCGCATCCCAAGTTTGGCATATCAAGTATTTCCTTTTGCAGCCTTGATAGGTACTTTGGTAAGTATCGGAAACTTGGGGAATTCACATGAACTAGTGGCTCTCAGAGCCGCCGGTATTTCCAGGCTCAGGATGTCCATCTCGGTGCTGCTTGGGGTAAGCGTTTTGTTGCTTCCAATGATGATGGTTGGAGAGTATCTGGTCCCGGATACTGAAGAATCTGCCCGTACTTATCGCTTTGCTTTCAAAGATGGAAAGGTACATTTAGGTGGCAAGGGCGGGCTCTGGATTAGAGATGGTAACGAGATCATCAATGTGCGTAGTCCGGTGGTAGAGAGCGGTCAGAGAACACGGTTCTCGAATGTGCAAATATTCAGTTTGGATGATGGATTCCGGCCGCAGACTATAACTACTGCAAGAGAAGCTGTTCCAAAGCAGGGCGAGCCACCAGAATGGGAGTTACACAGGGTTTCGATATTGACAGTTGGTGATGCCAAAGTAAGGAAAAGGCGCGCTAGCAGTATGCAATGGGAGTCGAAAGTAGACCCGGAATTATTAGCTTCTGCAGTTACCAAGCCAAGGTTTATGTCAATGAGTTCATTGAGTGAGTATATTTTTTATTTAGAAAATAACGGCCAGGACGCGCGCCAATATATAGCCGCTTTTTGGGATAAAATATATTTTCCTTTTACAATTTTTGCACTGTTACTTGCGGGACTACCATTTGTATTTGTGATGGCTAGGCAGCACAGTCTCGGAGCCAGGGTATTCAGTGGAATTGTTCTTGGGTCTGTATATCTGATTATTGCTAGGTGGGTACGAAATATTGCTGAAGCATCTGGCTTGCCACTCTGGCTAATAGCAGCAATCCCGATTATTGCGCTGGCTAGTTTCGGGGTTTATCGGCTGCGCCGGGCAGCTTAAGAATTAAACTAGTAGAGCTGACCAGGTCGTGCAAACAAGCACGATCTTTGCGAAATAATGAAATAACATACCCCAGTCCAAAAGCTAGTGCACCTATCCAGGCAAATGAATAGCGCAAAAAACTAGTCGCCCATGAGATTTTATTACCTTCACTGTTAAGCAAGTGTACCCGCCATGCACGCATACCCAATGTTTGCCCAGCCCGGCGCCAACTTATCGCTAAGTATAGCCATATAGCGAGCCAGAGCGTGAGTAAGTATAAAGGGTATACATTTGTATCTACGCTAATAGCTTGTCCGGAATTAAGGCTCACCCAAATGGCGCTGACTAGGAACATTATCGCCAATGCAGCAATGCTATCGTAGAGTATCACTAAAAGGCGGCGCCAAAGAGGGCAGCTTACCAAGTTTGCGCCTGGAGTTGCTGGAGTTGCTGGAGTGTGTTTTTGTGAGTTATTAGTATTCATAAGTGGATATTGTACGGATTTTTATTTTCCAGTCTGTTATATTGTAAATGTAGACAGAAGACTGGATTCTTCACATTGATGTCTTTGATAGCGTGAAATCCGGTGAGTTTGTCTTTTTTTTTAACCACAATGCTGGTAATTTTCATAGCCCTTGGTTATCCTGAGCGCCCATGGAAATTGACAGAATGTGATTTTTAGAATTCCGATAGGCAGTTCTATCGGAAATTAATCGATGTAATAAAAGACTGGAAACAGGCTATGCCCATAAAATCTATGCACAAACACACAATTTTAGGAACTATTCTGATCTGCGGTATTTTTGCCGTAATCTCGGTTCAGGCTCAATCCCTAAATTCTTCGATTCAATCTCAGACGAAGATCAACTCGGACGCAAAGCGATCTCAACAGAAGATTGATAATCTTGCAGACCAAACTCAGGACTTGCTTAGTGAGTTCCGGCAGGTGGTTAACGAAACCAATGGTCTGAAAGTTTATAACGCTCAGTTGGAGAAGGTTGTAAACGACCAACGCCGCGCACGAGCTTCAATTAATAAGCAGATGGATGGTTTGGAATCAACCGAGCGTGGTATTACTCCGCTGATGATCGATATGGTCGAAATGTTCGGTAAAATCGTGGAGAGCGATGTGCCTTTCCGAATCGAATCAAGACGCGAACGCGTTGTGCGCTTAAAAGAAATGCTTGATCGTTCTGATATAACCATCTCAGAAAAATATCGCCGTATTATGGAGAACTACCAAGCCGAATTGGAATATGGTCGTACAACTGCAGCATATCGCGGTCAGTTGGCAGACGGCACGGTTGTAGATTTCCTCCGGGTTGGCAGAACAGTGTTGTTTTATCAGTCCTCAGACTTAAAGCGTACAGGTTGGTATAACAAAGATACCCGTAGCTTTGAAGATCTAGGCGGTGGTTTCACCATGGAAATCAAAGAAGGTCTGGCGATTGCCAATAACGAGAAGGCACCAGATCTTGTTGTCCTCCCTGTAACTGCACCGGAGGCTTCACGATGAAAAAGCTAGTCCTTATTTTTACCGCATTAATCACCCTTAGTGGTGGAGTATCTGCACAGTCACTTTCTGATCTTTACCGTGAGGTTCAAAAAGCCGTAGCCGCTGAAGGCAAAATTAATAAGCAGCGCGAAGCTGAATTTGTTTCTGCTCGTAACCGTCAAAGGACACTACTGGCTAATGCGAAATCTGAATTGGCCTCAGAAGAAGCACGCAGTAAAAGACTTAAGAACGAGTATGACGTAAACGAGAAAGACCTGGCCGACCTGGAAGAAACATTACGCGAGCGCATGGGTAACTTGGGCGAGTTGTTTGGTGTAGTTAAGCAGGTCTCTGGTGATGTGCTTTCTGTTATCAATGACTCTATGGTCAGCGCGCAGTTTACTGATCGTAAAGGATTCCTGATTGAGCAAGCAGCTGCCAAAGAGTTACCTAGCACTGGTGACTTACGTAAACTATGGCTAACCATGATGCATGAAATCGCAGAATCCGGAAAAATTGCCAGATTCTCAGCTGATGTTATTGATGCTAACGGTGAGAAACATGAGAATCAAGAAGTTGTGCGGGTAGGTGTGTTCAACGCAGTATCTGATGGTAACTTCCTGGTTTGGGATACAGCTGTTAGTGGCGGTACCCTGGTGCAATTAGGTCGTCAGCCTCCCGGCCGCTTCCAATCTATGGCAAGTGAATTACAAGATTCCAGCAGTGGTGTTGAGAAAATGGCAGTAGATTTCACTCGCGGCGTGATTCTAACCCAGGTGGTTAAATCTAAAACACCATGGGAAAGAGTTAAAGAAGACGGCGGCACAGTTGGTTGGTCAATTGTAGTAGTTGGTATATTTGGCCTCCTGCTTAGCTTGTGGAAATTCATCACCCTAACAGGTGTTGGTTCCAGGATGAGCAGACAGAGAAAGAGCGATACTCCGAATCAAAACAACCCTCTGGGTCGTGTTATGTCGGTGTATACAGATAACCCAAATGCAGATATAGAAACCCTTGAGCTCAAACTTGATGAGGCTATATTGCGCGAAACAGCGCCAATGGAATCGACTTTGTCCTTTATCAAAGTTTTGTATGTGGTGGCACCATTGATGGGTCTATTAGGAACAGTTGTTGGTATGATCCATACATTCCAAATGATTACCCTGTTTGGTACTGGTGATCCGAAGATGATGGCTGGTGGTATCTCTACCGCATTGGTTACTACAGTGCTTGGTCTGGTTGCGGCTATACCGTTAACAATCTTGCACAGCTACCTACAAGCTAAAGCCAAGTCACTCATCCAGATCCTGGAAGAGCAGGCTGCGGGAATTATTGCCAGACTAGCGGAGAAACGCGATGCTGGTGCTGTATAGCATAATTGACTCAATCCGCGAGTTCATTGAACTCGGGGGTGATGTCCTTTGGGCCATCATGTTTGTGGTGCTGTTGATGTGGACTTTGATACTGGAAAGAATCTGGTATTTCTATAAAGTCTTCCCATCAGAACGCAAGCTAGTAGTCTCTGATTGGGATAAGCGCAGCGATACTACCTCATGGTTTGCTAAGGGTATCAGAGATCAAATGATTTCTGATGCCGCTATGAAG
>CAZEFU010000091.1:0-7025 GCA_964511515.1 uncultured Wenzhouxiangellaceae bacterium | reverse complement strand
GAGCCATTGCCACTCAGCACCCAATACAGTGCTTGATTGACTAGACTGTAGAAACTTTTCTAGGCTAGGGTTTAATCTGATTAATTCTTCATCTGCAGGATTAGCTTCGCCCAGAGCATCAAAGTTTTCATAAAGATAACCCAAAAATATGGTCTGACGGATTGGCTCGCGCCATTTGCTTAACCAAAACTCTTGCAAGCTACCAGCGCGAACCCAAATTATATCGCGCGGGCCTTCAATTGCAAAAAATATTCCCTCGCCAGTGCTGTCATCGATGAAGCTAAAGTCGTCTTTTTCACGTAAGTATCGACCTGATGAAACAAAGAAACGCCCTGGTTTTGATGTCACCGGTAATTTGTAGTCTGCCCTCAGCACCATCTCCAGGTCCTGCTGCTGCAAGCCCAAACCTAACTCTAAGCGATCGCCCCGGGCAGACAGCAAGCGCCGTTCCCAGCCCAATTGCAAGCGTGCACCACGATCAGTTCCATAACCAAGAGTGGCTTTATAGCGATTGCGCTCGCGTAGCTCTGGCCGGATAGATATATTCACTTTTGGCGGCTGCGCTAGTCTATCAATTTTGGTTTCAGTCTTGATAAATTTGAAATACAAGGATGATGCAATTCTGGTGCGCAGCTCATCTAGTCGCTCGCTGGTATATGGCGTGCCTGCTTTGATGATGCGGAATTTTTCCACTACATTCGGATTTAAATCTGCTGACTGAATGTCAATTTCACCAAAAACAAATTGCGGTCCGGTATTCAGGCTCAAGTTGATAACAGCTTCGTTGCTCTCAGCATTTACTAGAATTTCATGTTTCTCGATTGCAGCATCCAGGAAACCAAGTGATTCAGATATTTGCTTAAAAGAGTGTTTTGCATCTTCATACTCTTGGTGTTGCAGGCGATCGCCAATTTTCAGTGGCCATTGTTGTCGCCACAGCTCAAACTCTTCTTTTTCTGTTCCTACACCTTTTATTTCAATATTTAATTCAGAGATTATTACAGCTGGACCTGGGTCAATTTGCATCTGCCAATGCCAACCTTCAGTAGTGCTTATGACTGTTATTTCTAACTGCGGGTGGTAATAGCCAAATGCTTGCAGTGCAGTGCTCAACTCCAGGCTTGCATCGTCTTTAAGGGCGCGCATATGGCGGTAGCCAAGCTTGGAGTTATCTGCATAGCTGAAGGCTGAGATACTGGATTTAATATTCCCCAGCATGGCCTTTTCAACACCGCTGGTTTCTATGCTTAATGTGCCAACCAGGTGATGAGATGTACTGCTGGTATCTTCTGCGTGAGCATTAGTAAGCACTGCCGCTAGAAGCAGCAAGCATAATGCCTGAAGATGTATATGCTTGATTTGAATCACGGTGGTAGTCTGACATAATCCGGGACTCATATATATAGATTAAAGGCTTTTGATCAAGATTATTGAAGCGTAAAAAAGCACTCTTTTTTTATAAAAGAGGGGCCAGCTGCAGACAGAGGGGATCAATTTGTCAGCTGGCCCCGATTTCAGGCTAATGGAGGTCAATCTATGATCAGGGAGATAGCACAACCATTAGCCCGAAAGAGCAAAATCCTGTTACTTGCAATACTAGACCGTTGAATGCTGTATTTTGCTGTGACAGAAGTAATGCTTCGGGTTAAACGGAAACAATATCAGGATAAGTTGAATCGCTCATACGCGGCTACCTAGTAGGCTGTTAAAAGCTTCAGGTGAGTGCGGGACAAGGCAAAATTGGGCGCAAAAGCGCAGTTTACAATTCGTAAATGGGCATTTTAAGCATAATTTTAACGCCGTATCATGCGACATGAGGCTTTTAACAGCCTACTAGAGCACCGAGTTTGTGTTTATAGCTGCGCGATAGCTTTACCACTTGGCCACAATTTAAGGTCAGGAAGTACTCTCCATTGATATGTGCTTGCATGCGTTGGACTTTGCGTACATTAATTATGGTTGAGCGGTGGATACGCTGCAGGGTATTAGCATCCAGCTGGGCTTCCAGGGCTTTCATGGTGGAGCGCATAATATGGGTTTCGCCATTTGCATGTACACACATATAATCGCCAGCAGCATCAATCCAGTCAATTTGCTCTTGAATTACCCAAGTAGTAGTGCCGCCATCACGGATTGCCAGCCGTGGTGCCTGGTTCTGGGCATGGTTTTGCAGGATTCTTTGCTTGCGTTGTTTTAGTTGCTGATAGGTATTCACTTTCTCACCGCTGAGGTTGCTGACCATGCGCAGCAGTGACTTTTTCTGCTGCGTGGCCTGATTTTGGCGTAAACGCTTACTGACCTTAGATATTGCCTGATGAAGGCGGTCCTCGTCTACTGGTTTGAGTAAATAATCTATGGCACTGGCCTCAAAAGCTTGAATTGCGTACTGATCAAACGCAGTAACCATGACAAACATCGGTAAATTTACCGGGCTGAGACTGCGGATTACCTCAAAACCACTCATGCCGGGCATCTGAATATCTAGAAATACAAGCTCTGGTTTTAAGCTGCTGATCAATTTAACCGCATTTCGCCCATTCTCGGCCTGGGCAATGATTTTTATCTCAGGGTGTTTTGCCAGACGCAACTTGAGCCCACGACGGGCGAGTGCTTCGTCATCTACAATTATGGTTGGTATTATTTGCGTGTTTTGTTTTTTCAAGTTCTAACCATTAATCATATTCAAGTGGCAGGCTGAGACTAACCGCCAGCCCGCGGGGTTCGATATTCACAATCTGTAGTTGGTGGCGTTTTCCATATAGTACTTGTAGGCGTTCCTGAGTATTAGTAAGCCCAATACCACTTCCTTTCACTGTGTCAGAGCTTTGATTATCGCGGCTTAAGCTACCCTCTGGTCCAGTTAGACCGGGGCCGTTATCTTCTACTCTAATAGTCAGCCACTTTGGTTTGACTGATGAATCTTGTAGAGCCAGAGAGCCTAACTGGACAGAAATTGTAATTTGCCCACCAGTTTCGCTATCAGCAATCGCATATTTGACCGCATTTTCGATCAAGGGTTGCAGAATTAGGCTAGGAACAAGTGCGCTCCATACACTCGGGTCTATTTCAGTGACCACTTGCAGGCGCTCACCAAAGCGCACCTTTTCAATTGTCAGGTAGCGGTTGAGATTATCCAGTTCAGTTTTTAGGGTGACTTTTTGGCTTGGGTTGCGATCTAGCGAGTGGCGTAGAAATGCGCTCAATTCGGTAATCATGCGATTGGCTATTTTACTGTTGCCTTCTAGCACCAGAGTAGAAATTGCATTGAGGGTATTAAACAGAAAATGCGGGTTAAGTTGGTAGCGCAACATTGTAAGTTGTGCCTGGTGCGCTACATTGGTAGCTTGCAGTGCCCTCTCATGTTGTTGCTGTGCAGAGCGCCATGACTTGATCGCAAAATACAAACTGCTCCAAGCCAGGATTACATACAGGCTAAGGGGCAGAGCCTTGATATAGTCTAACCAGATTTGCGGTTGCCACTTGCTATCTGGATAAAGCCATATATAAATAGCAGTTTTATAAGCATCAAAGATTCCAGCGGCAAGAATGGAAACCAGTACAACCGCAACCGCAATTACAACTGGTGGTCTGGTCCATAACAATTTATACACAGGCCGCAATAACAAGGTTAAAAAGAATCCGAAGATACCGTAGAGCAAAGATGGCAGGAAATAATCAGGCTTCATCTCCCACGCCAGTCCTTGCACATAGTTTAAAATAATAAAGCCACCCCAGCCCAGGCTTTGTAGAAGCCAAAAGAGTTTGTCTGGATTGCGTAGTTTCTCTTGAATCACCAGCCTGCGATACTCCAATTATTGCCAGATATCTGGCTCGTTAAGGCGCTACGACAGAACATTGACTTAAACCTTTTGCCTGAGAGGAAAGCTTTTTATCAAATGTATAAAACTTTTCTAGTTGCTGGCATTGAGACAGGTGCAATGCGTCAGAAAAATCCATACCGTGCTTGTGCCATTCAATAGCTTTAGCAATAAAAGCAGGATTAGATAAGTGAATATTTCTTAATCCAAATAACTCTACAAAGGCATCGCTGATCTCTATTGGCTTAAAATTGTATGCAAACTTTAGCACCCACTCAGTCTCAAGAATTACAGTATCTGGAATAAAAATTTCTTGCGACTTAAATATTGAGTATGATTTTTTGTACTGTCGTTCGTCATCACGGGTTAAAAATCTAACGATCACATTGGTATCAACACAGATCATTTGTATTTATCCCTAACTCCCTTTGATATTGCAGCCTCCATATCATCCAGCGTTTTAGCTTTTCCCTTATATCTTAAACAAGAGGCTACATCCTTGATGCTAGTTTCCTCAAACGGGGTTTTAGGCTTTAGGAGTATTCCATCTCCAACATCAACAACGACAAGCTCTTGTCCTGTTTCCCAGCGATGAGAGGTTCTCATTGGTTTGGGAATAATAACTTGGCCTTTGCTTGATAATTTGGTTATGTTCATCGTTTTTTTGTTCAAAAAGTAAGAATAAAGTAAGATATTAGTGCTAATCGAGGTGGGTGTCAACAATGTGACCTTAATGTTGTTAGTAGCACATAATATGTCCGGTTTTGTAACAAGAGAGGGAGTTATCGTGAGAAAAGTAATTTTAGCTATAAGCTTGGCTTTAGTGTGTTCAATGGGTGTTGCTAAGGATGATGGTGGCCTGATAAGCCAGCCTCTAAGCGGTGATGGGAGTTGTGTGGATGATGCACTGACTACTTTAGGTGCTACCGGTGCCACTGCACTCGCATGTGTTGCGTGTTTCCGTGGTTTTAACGTAGGCAATAGCTGTACTATGTGTTTTGCCCAAACAACGATTACATATGCCGCACTAAATACTGCTCTGAGTTCATGTGGCTTGTCTTCTTCCGGTGGTTCAGGGGCGGGCACAGGGAGCGGCCATGATGTTACATCCCTAGGTGACGGGATGTGCCTGGCTCAGGTTAATGGGACTAGGTCTTGGAATATATGTGGATCTGTAGATGGGGTTGAGCAATGCATTGTTGGTGAAATATCATTCACCGAAACGGTTATGATCCCTTGTTGAGAGAGTTTAGTTGATTTACTCTCTAAATGGTTGGTTTTGACAATACTATGTTACTTTAGATCTGTATGTGCCTATTCTGGGTTTTTTTATTTTTATCCAGGGCGGTCAAGCCTAGGTGCCGCTTAGTGCTGAGACACATAATTACTAACACCCATATTCGGAAGGATAGTTACAATATGAATAAACATCGAAATAGATATATAGCTTTATTGGTGGGTTTATCGCTGGTGCTGGTCGTGCTTTGGTTGGTTCCAGGTAAGGATGAGGCCATCTCCGAGGCTGTCATCTCAACAGAGAATAGCCATGTGCCAGAGTCTGCTGTGGGTAAAGGTATTGCCAACAATATTGCCGTTGGTGATGTCTTGCCACAAGCTGGTTTAGCTGATCGCCCGAACCCTGACAAACAACAAGATGATAATCTTGCCTCTGAGATGGATGAAGATTACAAGAAATATATCCTTGACTTTACGACGCCGATCACTGAATCAATACATGGTTTAATTACACTAGCGAATGAAGGCAACGGAGATGCACTTTTAAAACTTTTAGGAGCAGCTGGGGAGTGCCGTGAACATAAAACACCGGAGTATTGCCCTGGTACTGGTCTGGCGGAGATGGGGGATGTGCCTGGGTATTATTATGTGGTACTACGAAAAGCCGCAGAGCAAGGCAGTTCGATGGCAGCGGTAATCTTGGTCGAAGCCATACCGAGTCCATTTAAAAACAAACAAGAGATGCAGCAAGATGTATTTAAGCGGGCCCTTTTTTCAGAGATTCTGGCTGATCACAATATGGCGGTTCGAGAGCATCTTGATATAGCTGCACAAAGAGGACATCTAACTGCTCTTATGACTAGTGCCTATTATTATTCATCTAGAACAGATGTTGACCCGGATCGCGAAAAAGCCGCTTTCTATCTTCTAGCTTGGCAAGAGCTTGCGATTATTGATTTCCCCGGTGCAATAATCTCGGCTGACCTGCAAGCAAGTGTTCTTGACCCTATGAATGCTGATGCTTATGCGCGAGTTCAGTATAGAGCTGAAAGGTTTGCCGCTCAGTTCAAGCCATAAGGTAGGTATAGGTGAAAAATAAAGGGTGGCCACAGAGTAAATTGACAATCTAACTACCCTAATAATTATGTTGGCTATTCTATCCTCAGCTACCGTTATTGTAATGATAGAGCTGATATGGTGGCGGCAGGTTCTTTAATACTACTCGTGGTTTTATTTATTGTGCATGTTCTTACACGGGGTAAAGACTCAATCCGCTAGATGCCAGTCTGGGCAAACAGCCGACGATACCCAAGTGCCTCTGCCAGATGTTGCTGCTGGATTCTGGTCTCGGTATCCAGGTCGGCGATAGTTCTGGCTAGGCGTAGAACTCGGGTATATGCTCTTGCAGATAAGCGTAACTGCTCGCAGCTTTGCAGCAGGAAATCCATTTGCTCTGGCTCAAGTTTAGAATACTGCTTTAACTGATGATTGCTGAGTAAGGAATTTACCATGCCCTGCCTTTCACCCTGTAGTTTACGTGCGGCTATTACTGCTTGGCGCACATCCTTACTCTGAATTTGGTTTTCTGGTTTTTCGTTCAGCTCTTTAAGCGGTAGCCTGGGTACTTCTACCTGCATATCAATCCGGTCCAGTAGTGGTCCAGAGATTCGTTGGCGATAACGGGCGATTTGCTCGCCACTGCATTGGCATTGTCCGCCTGGATCGCCTGAGAACCCGCAGGGACATGGGTTCATGGCGGCAATAAACTGGAATCTGGCGGGGTAGGTGGCTTGCCTTGCAGCTCGAGATATCATCACCTGACCGGACTCCATCGGCTCACGCAATACCTCCAATACATGGCGTGAAAACTCGGGTAATTCATCTAAAAATAAAACCCCGTTGTGAGCTAATGAAATCTCGCCAGGACTCGCTTTTGAACCACCACCGACCAGTGCAACTGCAGATGATGTA
>CAZEFU010000090.1:0-7096 GCA_964511515.1 uncultured Wenzhouxiangellaceae bacterium | reverse complement strand
ATTCCAGGCTGTATATGTACCTGCGGATGATTTAACCGATCCTTCCCCAGCGACCACCTTTGCGCATCTGGATGCTACTTTAGTACTTTCCAGACAAATTGCCGAACTAGGTATTTACCCTGCGGTTGATCCACTCGATTCAACATCGCGCCTGCTCGACCCGAATGTAATTGGTATAGACCACTACAATGTAGCTCGTTCCGTACAGGGTGTATTGCAGCGGTATAAAGAATTGAAAGATATTATCGCTATTTTGGGCATGGATGAATTATCTGAAGAAGATAAGGCTATCGTTGCCCGGGCACGTAAAATCCAGCGCTTCCTGTCCCAGCCATTCTTTGTGGCCGAAGTATTTACTGGCTCGCCAGGTAAGTATGTCAGCCTGAAAGAAACCATTCGTGGCTTTAAAGGCATTGTTGAAGGCGATTACGATCATATGCCGGAGCAGGCGTTTTACATGGTTGGTTCAATTGATGAAGCAGTTGAGAAAGCCAAAGAAATGACTAAAAAAGCGGCTTGATTTGAGCGCGGAGAAGAATCATGTCAAATACTATCCATTGCGACATCGTTAGCGCTGAAGGCCAGATCTTTTCTGGTACAGTGGCTATGGTTTTTGCTACCGGAGAAATGGGCGAGCTAGGCATAGCGCCGCGCCATACTCCATTACTGACTCGGCTCAAGCCAGGTCAGGTGCGTGTGCAGCTGGTTGAGGGTGGGGAAGAGTTTTACTATGTCTCCGGCGGGATGATAGAAATCCAACCGCATGTGGTAACAGTGCTTGCAGATACTGCGATTCGCGCCGATGATCTGGACGAGGCCGCAGCAATACAAGCTAAAGAAGAAGCTGAGCGGGCTCTTGCAGATAAGCAAGGGGACATTGAAGTTGCTGATGCGCAAGCCAAGCTTGCAGAAGCAGTAGCCCAGATTGCCGCCCTGCAGCAGTGGAAAAAGAAAATGAAGCACTAAACCAGCGTTTTCCAATAATAAATAAGATACACCGGCTTAATGCCGGTGTTTTTTTGTCTATTGAGGATATATTTTACCTTGAACTTTGTCACTTTCCGCTCAAATAGAGGGAAATCGCAGTACTAGAGCAGCAGGCGGCTAAAGTAGATATACGGAAATTGTTAATTTGCAGTTAAATTTGTTCTCTGGTAGTATCACTCAGATTAATTAAAAGCAGATGATAAGACAAGGAGAGCTTAATGAAAATACAACTTAAAAAACTATTGCTACCAATGATGGTGGCGTCACTATTACCAATCATGGCACAGGGACAAGAAGGAGAAACAGAAAAAGCTGCGGAGCTGAGTAATCTTGCGGTAACTGGTTCTCGTGCTAAATTCCGGACAGTAGAAGATAGCCCGGTTCCTGTCGATATTTTAAACACTAAAGACCTGATTGACACCGGCGCTACCGAGCTTGGACGAGCCCTGCAAATTCTAGCGCCATCGTTCAACTTCTCAAGCTCTTCAATATCTGATGGTTCTGATGCATTGCGCCCTGCTACTCTGCGTGGTCTTGGCCCGGATCAGACTTTAGTATTAATTAACGGTAAACGTAGACACAACAGTTCACTGATTCACGTGAATACATCTGTTGGTCGTGGTACCGCTGGTACCGATTTAAACGCGATCCCTATTTCAGCAATCTCGCATGTAGAAATACTGCGTGATGGTGCTGCAGCTCAGTATGGTTCTGATGCTATTGCCGGTGTAATTAACATCGTCTTACGTAGCTCTGCAACTTCTGGCTTTGTAGGCATGGAGTTTGGCGAAACTTACGAAGGTGATGGTACTACTTACATTGCTAACGTAAATAACGGCTTCACTCTAGGTGATGGTTTTCTGAACCTGACTTATGAATTCCGTAGCCGCGATGCTACTAATCGCGCTGGTTTGACTGGTAAGCGTCAGTACCCTTGTACAGATGGTGTGAATATTGATTATTCATGTACTACTATTACTACTCTGGATCCGCGCGAAGCTACATTTAATCGTAAGAACTTTCGTATCGGCGATTCTGATTCTGAGCAACATGCTTTTGTAGCTAATTTCGCTGCGCCAGTTGGCAGTGGCGAGATATACGGCTTCTTCACTTATTCTGATCGCGAAAATCAGTCGGGTGGTTTCTATAGAGCAGCTGTTGATTCTACTAAAGTAATTCTTGCAGATTACCCAGATGGTTTCTTACCACTGATCAATACAACTATTGATGATTGGTCTGGTTTTGGTGGTTATCGCTGGTCAACTGATAATGGTTGGGACTACGATATTAGTATTGGTAAAGGCAGAAATAGCTTTAATTTCTTTATCAGTAACTCGCAGAACGCTTCCTTAGGCCCTGGTAGCCCGACATCAGCTAATGCTGGTACTCTTTACTTAACTCAATCAACAATGAACTTTGATGCAACCAAGGTATTTTACAGTGGTAGCAAATCAATTAACGTTGCTTGGGGTGCTGAGTATCGCGATGACTTATATCGGATAATTCCTGGAGAGCCTACTTCCTATATCAATGGCGGTGCTGTAAATCCAGTTACTGGCCAAGACTATGGTTCAGGTATTCAAGTATTCCGTGGTTTCTCACACCGTAATGCGGTAGAAGAAGATCGTAACTCTTATGGAGTGTATCTGGATATTGAAAGCCAGATGACTGATCGCTTCTTGCTAGCAGGTGCTTTGCGCTATGAAGACTTTAGCGATTTCGGTAGCACTGTAATTGGTAAGATCTCTGGGCGCTATGAAATATCAGATGCATTCGCTCTACGCGCATCAGCATCTTCAGGCTTCCGTGCACCTTCCATGCAGCAGTTGTACTTCAACAGTATCAGTACACAGTTCGTGTCTGGTCCAGATGGCGGCTTAGTAGCTGAAGAGCGCGGTACATTCAGAAATGATAGTGCAGTAGCTGCAGCAGTTGGTGTTCCAGCTCTGAAAGAAGAAGATTCTACTAACTTCTCTATCGGCTTTACCTTCGACCCTGATAATTCATGGGTATTCTCTGCTGATTATTACAATATCTCTATTGATGATCGCATTGTACTTTCTGGTGCTATTAAAACCGATAACCCTGTATTACCAGGTGAGGTTGTTGACGGCATGGAGGCATTGGGAATTACCTCTGCCCAGTTCTTTACCAACGCTGGTGCAACCGATACTCAAGGTATCGATTTAGTTGCAACTTGGGATACCACCTTCAGTAATGGCGCTAGCTATGAATTTGCTGGTGCAGCTAACTGGACAGAAACTGATGTTAAACAAGGTGTAAACGACAAAGGTCTACCACCTGGTTTAGCTAGCGTTCTATTTACCGCTCAGGATCGTTCTATCATTGAAGAATGGCAGCCTAAGACCAATATCTCCTTAACCAATACTTATATTCAAAATGGTTGGCAAGGTGTGTTCCGCTTGAGTCGTTTTGGTGAGTACACAGTTCAGGAAGGTAATGGCGACCGTCAAACATTTGGCGCCAAGATTCTTGTTGATGTTGCTTTAAGCTACGATATTGCAGATACTGGATTTGTTGTAACACTTGGTGCAAACAACTTGTTTGATACCATGCCTGACAAAAACAAAATCGGCCAATCTCGTGGTGGTAACATTCCTGGTATCGTTGATTCACCAGGAGTATTCCAGTACTCTCGCCGTTCAGCGCCATTTGGCTTCAACGGTGGCTACTACTACGTGAAGGGTGTATTCCGCTTCTGATCTAAGTAGTTAAGAAATAAAAAAACGCGGCAGAGATGTCGCGTTTTTTTTGCCTGAGGGTTTGCCTATTCGGCATATAGTAAAGCACCCATCACGTCTTCCCGGAATTGCGCCTGCCCCCGCGTAGGCGGGGGACAGCAATATCCGGGCCCACGCCCGAACTAGGCTTATTCCTCGCCCATACTAGCCAAGTCGTCTCACTCAGCTAATAAATGCTGCTTAAAGAACATCACCACTGCTTGCTGGTATACATCACGGTTTTCTTTCTTGCGATAACCATGACCTTCATTCATGGCATTCATATACCATACTGTTTGGCCTTGGTCACGCAGGGCTTTAACCATTTGCTCAGCCTCGGTTACTGGAACTCGCGGGTCATTTTGTCCCTGTACGATGAACATTGGAATGTCCATTTTCTCAACATTATTCAAAGGGCTAATTCGATGCAGAAATTCACGCATTTCAGGGTTGCGCTCATCACCATACTCAACCCGACGTAAATCGCGGCGGTAAGCTTTGGTGTTTTCCAAAAAAGTAACAAAATTGCTAATGCCGACAATATCCACAGCGGCTTTTAGGCGGTCACTATAGTGAACCGCAGCGGCCAAGACCATATAACCGCCATAACTGCCGCCTATAACGGCAACACGATCGCTGTCGAGTGATGCTTGTGTTGTGAGCCAATCTAACAGGCTGCCAATATCTTTAACTGAGTCTTCTCTTTTAAAGCCATTATCTAACTGCATATAACTTTTGCCATAACCTGCCGAACCACGCACATTAGGAACGACAACAGCGGCCCTAAGTTTTTCAGCCCATAATTGGAAGCTACTATTAAAACCAGGTCTGGCTTGCCCTTCAGGGCCACCATGGATAGAGATAATCACCGGAAACGGCCCATCACCCTTAGGCTTATATAAAAATGCTGGAATCATCCGCTGTTGACCATTATTTGCGGTGTCAAAGGTGGGATAGTGAACTAATGTTGGCTCAACAAAATTATCAGTATTTAAGCCTCCAACCTCACTAAATGTCCAACGAGTTAATTTTTTAGCTTGCAAGGCGCCAGCACCAAGATTTAAAACATAGCTATCGCTGGGAGTTTTGGATGTGTTCAGAGTCATCGCCAGCTTGCTACTATCGGGCGAGAAGCGCAGGCTTCCAATAAGACCAACAGGTATATCAGCAACTTTTTTGTATTTAAAGGTTTGAGGGTTTAGCAAATACAGTTCGTTCAAACCATCTGCGTTTACTGTAAATGCGGCTCGCTTGCCATCATCTGAAATACTGAAATCATCAACATTCCAAGGAATCTTCTGACTAATAAATACAACCTTATTTGGTGCTTTTTGTGCAGCCCAGGCTAGCTGGGAGAACTCTCCATTGCGATTGGTAATAAAGAAAAAGCCATCGCTATCAGCATCAAATGCTATTGGAATGTTTACGCTCTTATCATCCTTGCCACCAACTAATAGCTTGCTTTTGCCAGTTTTAAGATCCAGTAAATGGACTCTGGAATCGGCCGCGCTTACATAGTTTAAAAGCAGCAACTGACTGCTATCACGACTAAAGTCAGAAGGACCCCACCATGTACCATCTGGTGATTCAAGCACAGTGCGGGCAGACTCTGGATTATCCGCATCCATTAGCCAAATATCATTAGAATCACCATTTCTGCGAGTACTTTGGTAGGCCAGTTGCTTGCCTTGCCGATCCCATAACATTGCACCATTCCTGGATTCTCCATCAGAAAGCATCTTACTTTCGCCATCAGCAGGGTTAAAACTAAATATCTGCGCATACTCACTGCCACCGGCATCCATGGTGAAGTTGATCTCATCTTGCCCAGGCCTGCGCCTTACACTGCCAATCGGTTCATCAAAAAATGTCATTTGGTAACGAGCCCCACCTGGGGCACTCACCCGATGTAGTTGCGTTACCTCACCAAAACGAGTGCGAACATACAAAGATTGACTATCAGCGCTCCACGCGGCAATAGAAGCAGAGCGAACATTCTGATAGCGATTTAAATCGCCCACTATGCTTGCCGGTATTTCAGGGATATCTTCAAGAATCAATTGGCCGTTATTGATGCTGCGTTTACTAACTTCAGCAGCAGTACTGGCAGCAGAAATAAATAACAGACCCAGAAGTAAAGTCTGAATTGATGATTTAATTATATTGCTCATAATGAATGCCTGATTATTGGAATAATTATTATAAACTTATGGTTGAACTTAGCCCGCATATTTCACCAAGGCGGACCATAAAATGATAAATTAGTTGTATATTCAAGAGCCTGTGTTTGTTGAGTGTATTTGTTTGCGGCTATAGTATGTCCTATCCGGTTTTGCCCTGCATCTGCCTTCACATTTTGGCCGATCCTTCTCAAACCATAGCTATCGCTATGCTTTTTCGAACGATCGACCAAACTGTTTCGCCAGCTACAAGGCAATTCCCGGATCCTTGGTGAAATATGCGGGCTAGTGCATGCCCCACTAGTCACAGATAATGGCTGACGCTGGTATAATGCCCACAACAGGAATTAAATCGATTACAGATCAATAGATAACAAGATGCAGGAAAGAAACCCAGAACTCCATATAATCATTCTAGCCGCAGGTGAAGGTAAAAGAATGGGCTCAGATTTGCCCAAGATTTTACAGCCTGTGGGTGGCCAGCCTATGTTGGCGCATTTATTGTCCACAGCAAGCCAACTTTCACCCCAGAACATCCATGTGGTCATTGGCGCTAAAGCTGATCAAGTAAAGGCAGTATTTGCCGGGCAAGCCGGGATTAACTGGATCATCCAGTCCGATAGATTAGGCACAGGACATGCGGTTAAACAGGCGCTTCCGGCAATTCCTGATGGGGCAGAGGTGCTGGTTTTATACGGTGACCACCCCCTGATTCCATTAGCCGACTTACAGGCTATGGTTGCCTCATCATCCAAGCTTACTTTGATGACCATGGTACCGAATAACCCTAAAGGTTATGGTCGTATCCTGCGGGATCGCAACGACCGCATCGAAGGTATTGTTGAACACAAAGATGCCACTCCAAATCAATTGCTGATTAAAGAAGTGAATACCGGCATTGTGGCTGCCAGCATTGAGCTATTAAAATCATTGCTGGATGAAATCAATAATGACAATGCGCAACAAGAGTACTATTTAACCGATATTTTCGAACTGGCGCACCAGCGTGGCATAGAAATCTCAGCCGTAGTCGCCAGCAATGAGGCTGACCTTCAAGGTGCGAATAATCGCCGCCAACTGGCCACACTGGAACGCAGATATCAGTATCACGCCGCCAATAAGCTTTTGGATGCTGGCGCCATGCTTGCCGACCCTGCCCGGATTGATGTTCGCGGTGAGGTAAAAATT
>CAZEFU010000089.1:0-7116 GCA_964511515.1 uncultured Wenzhouxiangellaceae bacterium | reverse complement strand
ACCTGGGGCGATGAAGATTCAATCAATACCACCACCGACCCCTCTCCTGACCAGCTCAAACGGCTGCAGCAGGAGGATACCGCCAAGCTTGTGCATGCACTCATAAACGAGCTACCCACACGCCGGGATCGACTAATACTTTGGCGCTACTTCATTGATGATATTGATAAAAAATCCATTTGTAGCGAACTCGACTTGCCAGCAGACCATTTTGATAAAGTTCTTTACCGAGCCAAGCAAAGAATGCGTCAAAAAATGGAGCTGCAAGTGAGAGAATCGGGCAGTTGGTGACAGTTAATGAGTGAAGACAATACAAAAAGTGAAAAACAAGCCATGAATGCGAGCCAGAGAAAGAATGAATACAGCCTCGAGCAAGCCCACCAGGATGTGGATTGTTATGTGCGCGATAAATTACCCGAAGCAAGCCGGAAGAACTTTGAGCTGCATTTACTCACACAAACCCAATTACAAGACGATGTTGAAACCGTATTGGCAACCAAGCTCGGCTTGCAAGCCATTGGTCAACGTCGCGTAGTCAATGGAATTGAAAGAGATGGCACTGGTGGCAGAGAACCATCATTCTTGCAGCGCTGGTTGAATATCCGCCCCGTAGCAACTTTTGCCTCGGCTATGGTGCTGGTACTCACCGCCGGAATCTTTATGTTTAGCGATACTGGCATTCGCAAAGATGATTTGCTGGCGCAAGTCAACGCCCCAGCAGGAACCTACGAAACTGTTAGCTTACCCAATGTTCGTGCTGGCACCGCCGGCGAATTCCAGCCATTGGCAATACTTAACCAGAACGCCAAAGGTGGCTGGATGTTAATGGAACTGGAGCTTAGTTACCCAGAGTATCAGAGTTACAATGTAGAAATTCTTAGCTGGCCCGATCAAGCCAGTGTGGTTACCCTCAACAGCTTGCAGCCAGATACCCAGGATAATCTAGTATTCGCCCTGCATGCCAGTGAATTGCCTGCAGGTGATTATGTTGCCCGGGTAGTTTATGATGGTACTAACAATATGGAACTGATTGCCAACTATGCATTCAGAGTTGAAGCTGGCGAAACCGGGAGCAAAACCTAGTAAAACTCAGCAGGCACAGCCTGAGGCCTTTGTACAGCGCCAAGTAAGTAAATTCATATGTAAACCAGGCCTAAATGTACGGTCTGGTTTTTTTATACCCTGGTTATTGTTATTAAGCCTGATAATTTCGCCAGTAAATGCCCAAGAACGCCAAATCAGTAGCCACAATCTATCGCCAGATACGCAGCTAAACATAGACTGGCAGCAAGGCATTGACTACCAGCTGCAGCTACCAAGCAGTCTTAACGGTAACTGGCTAGTAACTATCGAGCAACAAGGGGTTGATCTTGCCCCAGCCTTATTAAACACCCAAGGCGAGAAAATAATCACCGTAGATGTTACCGGCTACAGCATCGGTATAGAACGCTTGGCACTGACTGCAGATGAAATTAATTCTGCCAGCATCAAGTTACCCCGCACCAGCATTATCGATTCCCCTGGCAGTTTCAGTATCAGCTTAAAACCCATAAATGATCCGCAGTTGTTTAATTTGCTGCGACAGTTAATGGCTGGTACCGCCTTATTAATTGATAATAATACCCAGCTACCCACAGATATAAACTGCTCTGCAGATGTTTCCCGCTTCAATAAAGATCCCGGCAGCGCAGCGCAATGTTTTCAAGCAGCTCTAAATAACTATAAACCAGCTTATCAAAATACAATTTCCAAATTGGAACTGGAATACTACCTTGCCGACAGCGTACGCAGACAGGGTATGTTGGCAGATGCACAACTTCTCTACCTGCCACTTATTCGGCAACAACAAGATATAAAACTACAGGCATTAGCATTGCACGGTATCGCCTGGACAGTATGGCGCTCAGGCGAGCATAAAATTGGTGAGACTTTTATTGCACAGGCACTGGCAGTATACGCACAAGTTCAACAACAGCAGCCAGCTAACCGGGGGCTTCGCTATCAGTTTTTATCGGCGCGCAATATTGGTTGTTTGATTTTGCACGATCAGGAGTTTCTGCAGCGAGCCGAGGCTTGTTATCTGGCCTTGTTGCCAGATGTTCAGGTAGCAAATGATGTCGAGACTGAAAATGCGTTGGTTGGTAATCTTGGCGGGATTTATTATCAGCGTGGTGATGTGTCTAAAGCGCGGAAACAGTTTGAAAAAAGTTATCGCCAATATCAGCGTATTGGTGACCGCGCTGGAGAGGCAAGGTCATTGGGTAACTTGGGTTTGACTGAGATTCGTGCAGCTAACCTTGTAGTTGCCTTAAACAATTATCGCCAGGCAGAGTTAATTGCTTCGCAGGCCGATCCTTCTAATATTTATTACTATCAACAAGCGCAAGCAAATATATACCGGTACATGGGTGATTGGGCTCGCGCCAAAATCTTATTTCAGGGTTTAGAAAAACCTCTACAACGTAGCGGAAATCTAGTCAGGCTTGGTGCAGTTTACTATAGTCTAGCACTGATTTTTGATCATGAAGGGTTGATTGAAGATGCTCGTAGGTACTACCTGCAGAGGCTTGAGGTCTACACTCAACGGGAAAACAATACCTTGATTACCAGTGCCCTTCTGGATTTATCAGAATTTGAAAACCGACAGGATCAACTTCAGTTAGCAGATCAATACCTTACCAGAGCCACCTTGCTCTTGCCACAGGTAGAAACCTTTAAAGAGCGAACCAGGGCTCTATATGTTAATGGCGAATATTTACGCAGGAAAGGTGATTATTTGGGGGCAATTGAGCAACTCAATTCCGCGCTGACCCTCTATCAGGGTATTGGAGATGAGTATAGGTTGGCACTGGCTGAGGCTTCTTTGGTCGGTGCTTATATTGGTACAGGCGAGCTGGATCTCGCTGAGCAAATAGCAATAGCTGCTATTGACAGATTTAAGCGCCTGCGCCCGGAAAATATCAGCCTGGATTTGCGTGCCAGCTTCAGTAGCCGACAACGACAAGCATACGAAAATCTAATTGATCTCTATCTACTACGCTGGCAGCAAGATAAAAACCCGCAATGGTCGCGTAAAGCCCTGATCTGGAGCGAACGGGCGCGTGCACAAACTCTAAGAGAAGCGCTTGAAAGTGTAGATCGTGGGCAAAACTTAAATCATGAACAACAACAGCAGCGGCAATTTTTGAGCGACCGTTTAAATGCCCTGGCAACTTTACGCTTGGCTACGATTGACAAGCCAGAGAAAATTGATGCGCTTAATCAACAATATCAACATACGCTGGCTGAGTTGGAAAGCTTTGATCAGGAAAATCTTCCAGCAGAGGTAGGAATAAATTATGTGCAAGTATACGCTGATCTGAATATAGACCAATTGTTAGCCAATATTCCAGAGCATAGTGCCTGGTTATCGTTTTATCTGAGTGATCAGGGTGGTGCATACTGGGTATTAACGCAAGGTGAGTTACAAACTTATCTGCTGCCAGCAACAGCCGATTTACAAGCTGGTATAAGTGATCTTCTGACTGCCTTGCGTATGCCAGGTACTTATCAGGAAGATGATGCTGACTTGCTGGAATTATCACGCTTACTTGATCCACGCTTGCCCGCTAATATTACCAACTTAAGCATAACTGCCGATGGCATTCTTAATTATTTACCCTTTGCCGCTTTACGCACAACAGCTCAAGAGTTTTGGCTGCAACGCTATCAGATTCGCTATAGCCCGTATATGGATATGCCCAGTACCAAGCCCGATATCCAGCATCAGTGGCAAAGCCTGAGTATTATTGCCGACCCTGAATATATACAGTCGAGTATTAATCAATCTCTGAACCATACGCTTGAGAAAACTTACCCAGCAGACCTAGGATTGTTTCGTCTGCGCGGTAGTGCGGTAGAAGCTCAGGCAATAGCGACCCTGGCTAAAGTCGATACTCAGCAAGGGCGCAAAGTGGATATATATTCGGGCACTGCTGCTACCCGCTCCAGTATTTTAAATGGCAGTACCAGCAACGCAGATATTTTACACTTTGCCACCCACGGAATTTTTAGCCAGCAAGGTTCCAGTTTGGCAGGCCTGGCACTGGCAGTGGTAGATAAGCAAGGCGTAGAGCAGCCCTGGTTATTAACAGCACAAGATATTTACCAAAGCCCAATCAATGCCAGCCTTGTTGTTATGAGTGCCTGTGATGTTGGCACTGGCAAATTAGCTGCGGGCGAGGGGCTTTTAGGTTTGGTGCGAGCTTTCCTTTATACTGGAGTTAAGGGAGTGCTTAGTAGCCAATGGAAAGTCTCAGATAGGGCTGCAGTTGCCTTGATGCAGGCTTTTTATTCCAGTTTGTTTAACAAGCAACAGTCAGTGTCTGCAGCTTTGCGCCAAGCACAACTCGAGCTATTAGCTTCTGACCGCTACAGTGACCCCTTTTACTGGGCGGGTTTTAGTGATTTTCAAATAAAGGGATTTTAATCAGCAATTTATAAAGGTGAAAAATATGCAAAATAATAGTGATCTACAGGGTGCGCCAGTCGAACAGTATTTAGGTATCTGGTCTGTCAGTGAAATTATTCAAGGTAGTGATGGTATCTGTGGCGGTTGGGCGCATGTAGGGAAGCATATGGCTATGTATGCCCGTCAGGATGGAGTGGTATTGGGTTTTACTGAACATGGTTTTTGTATGGAAAGCTATGATCCATTCTGGTTTAAGTATTGCAAAAACACTAACTTGCTTACTGGTCTGGGGCGCGATGGCATTGTACAAATAACTGTTGGTTTTGTCGGCAAGCAAATTGCCTTCCGTTTTAGCCATGCAAATGGGGATAGTTTCTCACAAACTGGAGGTTGGAATGGAGACGATAACTAAACTGGTGTAGCATCTGTGAGTGTTGCTTTATCGACCGTCCTGCTAGTTGATAGCAGGCGACTGGTTAAAATAGATGATGGCTGGCTTGTTAATGCCCAAACCGCTGATTCTTTAGCAGAAAAGTGGTCGCTGTCATTAGCACAACGCAGTCGCTATCAAAACCACCAAAGCGGCACCTGTAGTGCCATACCCATAAAAAACGGTGGCCTGCTAACCGCAGGCCACTGTATTCGCAGCGAATGGCTACCCGGTAGTGTTTTAGATGTTGGCCATATTACCGCTACGGTTTGGCAGCAAACCCAGATTTCCACTGTCGATGGCCAGCCTATGTTAAAACTGGCTGCAGGAAAAACCTGGCAGTCAGTAAAGCTGATCGCCGGGAAGTTTAAAGCCAATGGCCCAGATTGGGCTTTGCTTGAATCTACACATAACCTACCAGCTTATGAAATTGCCAGCAGTACACCGCGAGTCGGTAGCAATTGCCAAATTAGCGGCTACCCGCTAGGTTTAAGCTTGCGCCATGTTAGCTACGGTAAAGTTATCCAGCCCCTGCGAGAATCTGAACATTTCTTTTGGCTAGATTGCCGAGTCAGCAACGGAGTATCGGGCGCCCCCGTTATTGGTAGTAATAAGCAACTAGTCGGCATAGTCTGCGGCGAAACCACCACCGACAACGGCATTTATACCCGCGTGCAAAAAGTCCCTGAACAAGTTATAAACTTAAGCAAAGAATGAAGAGTAATATCTATTTCTCCAATTAATTAATACTTAATGCAATGACTATCGCGAAATACAACTATTCACACTACCCGAGTAAAATAAAGCACTACCTCAACATATCCATAGCCAATCGATAATTTTTTTGGTCAGCAATACTCAGTGCAGTTTGCCCCTCATTATTTTGCCGTAAGCGATCAGCACCAGCTGCCAGCAGCAGTCTTATAAGACTAATATTGCCACGCTCGGTGGCGATTAGCAGCAGGGTATTACCGTTAACATCCTCTATTTCCAATTGTGCTCCTGCGGCTAGTAGCACCTCCACACATTTAGGGTAACCCGCTATGATCGCTTGCATAACTACAGTCTCGCTGCTTGTTAAGTCCTGCTGAAGTAGAACTGGCAAAGTGCTGCAAAACCCCATTGATACGACCTCCATCAACACGGCGCTCTGTTGTGATGGTGAAATAGGCAACTGGGTCAACAAGGAATCTAGAGCTTCCAGTCGATTGTAACGAATAGCAATCATGATGGGTTGAATGGGATCTATGTTTGAATTATCCAGAGACATTAGCATTTTCAACAGGGCGGAGTCACCTGATTTGACTACGCGTCGCAACAATGTACTTATTTGCTCTGAACTCAACTTTAACTTATCCAGATACTCAAATGTTAGTAGCACAGCATCTGGACGATTTTGACTAAATGCAAAGTCGACGATAGACTGCTTGGAGGTGTAATAGCTATCGCTTTTATTAAGGCTTTCTAGTAACAACTCCAGAATATCCAAATGATGTTGACGAGTTGCCGCGACTAATGTCGGGTAGCTGATATCGGCACCGGCCTGTAATAGTAGCTGCACAATGTATGTGCTGCCGCGACTTGCTGCAGCTTGCAAAGCTGAGGGTGTTAGTCGCTGATTTTTGTCAGTTGTCACTAAGTTCACATCTGCGCCCTGCTGCAGTAAAAACTCAACAATGTTGGCGTGACCGTACTTGACTGCCAGAATTAATGGCGTTTGACCACGCAAATTAACACTATTCACTGCAGCTCCGAGAGAGACAAGTTGTCGGAGCCGATGTAATTGTCCATTACTTACTGAAAAATGCAATGCGGTTTCGCCTCTGCTATTGGTACTATTAATATCAATCCCATTCGCCATAAGCTGTTTGATAAGCGGCGGTGATGATAGTGAAATAGCACGAGCTATGGCATCAGGTTTGTAGTTAGATAACTGCTGCAAATCTGCGCCGTGCTGTAAAAGCCAAGCCAGCAAATCGGGGCTATTTTTACTTAACGCAACGGATAGGGCCGATTCCTGATACTCCTGTTCGATTGCGTTGATATCCATACCCGCCTGTAAAAACAGTGACATCTGATCTCGTTGGTCAAAAGTAACCGTTTTAATCCATGCCTTTACCGTGAACGGCACTGCTATTGCAGCAAGCTTTCCTTTGGCCGTACTGGGTACAACGTAAGGCTCTGTTGGGATTGTTTTTGCGTCAACAATAGGCACAAAACACAGTAGCAGGAGACT
>CAZEFU010000088.1:0-7207 GCA_964511515.1 uncultured Wenzhouxiangellaceae bacterium | reverse complement strand
GTGGGGATTATCAATCGCAAACCGAATATATTTTCAACAGATTAAATGAAATTAAACCAGAGATGATTGAAGAGGCCACAAGAAAAGCAAGAGAGGTTGCAGAAAAATTTGCCTCCGACTCAAAAAGCACGCTAGGAAAAATCCGCAAAGCCTCCCAGGGACAATTTAGCATTAACGCTAGAGATAAAAATAACCCACATATTAAAAAAATACGCGTGGTGTCCACTGTGGCATATTATTTATCAGACTAACAATTGTCATTACAAGCTTCTCTTTCTGCGGCTTATACAATAAAGAAAGCAAATAAACGTTGTCTTAACCGTAAAGGCAGAGGCAAGGTCCAAGGCGAATATTTTAATAAGCAGCAATAGATGAAATATCAACCTGGCCCTTGTGACTAAACCGCTTGTGCAAACTGCTCCTCTTCGGTAGATCCAGCTAGCGCAGATAAAGATGAGTTACCACCACTGATCGCCTGTGTAATTGCATCAAAATATCCTGTACCAACTTCGCGTTGATGTTTGGTGGCGGTGTAACCGTCAGCTTCGGCTGCAAACTCTGCTTCTTGTAGTTGTACATAAGCGCTCATTTGGCTCTTCTTGTAGCCAGTTGCCAACTGGAACATGCTGTAGTTGAGGGCGTGAAAACCTGCCAGGGTAATAAACTGGAATTTATAGCCCATGGCGCCAAGTTCGCGTTGGAATTTGGCGATGGTGGCATCATCCAGGTTTTGTTTCCAGTTGAAAGATGGTGAGCAGTTATAGGCTAGTAGTTTTCCAGGAAATTCACGGTGAATGGCTTCAGCAAACTGCCTCGCCTCATCCAGGTCTGGCTTGCCAGTTTCACACCAGAGAACGTCAGCATAAGGTGCATAGGCCAGGCCTCTTGAAATTGCCTGGTCAATTCCGGCACGGCTAACATAAAAGCCCTCTACGGTTCTCTCTCCAGTAATAAATTCATGATCGTGCTCGTCGATATCTGAAGTTACCAAGCCAGCTGCCATGGCATCAGTACGCGCAACAATAATTGTTGCTGTGCCCATAATATCAGCAGCCAGACGCGCCGCAGATAGCTTGGCAACAGCCTCTGAAGTTGGCACTAATACCTTGCCGCCCATATGCCCGCATTTTTTGGCCGATGCTAATTGATCCTCAAAATGCACTCCGGCAGCTCCGGCCTCAATCATTGCTTTCATTAGTTCATGCGCGTTGAGTACACCACCAAAACCAGCCTCAGCATCGGCAACGATTGGAGCCATCCAATCGATGGAATCATCGCCTTCTGCATGGTGTAACTGATCTGCCCGAAGTAAGGAGTTATTGATCCGCCGCACTACACTGGGAACAGAGTCGGCTGGATATAAAGATTGATCTGGATACATTTGCCCTGCCAGGTTGGCATCGGCAGCCACCTGCCAGCCGGATAAATAAATTGCCTGCAAGCCTGCTTTTACCTGTTGCATAGCCTGATTGCCGGTGAGTGCACCGAGAGCATTTACAAAGGGTTTTTCATGCATCAAACGCCAGAGTTTCTCCGCCCCTTGTTTGGCCAGAGAATACTCAACTCGCACTGTACCGCGTAATTTTTCAACTTCTTCTGCACTGTAGTCACGCTGGATACCATTCCAACGAGGGTTATTCTGCCAATCTCTGCTGATCTGGCTGTGCTGATTTATTGCTGTAGTCATAGTCTGTGCTCCAGTGATCGTTATTTATACTTTGGTAATAGTTCGTAGGCAGGCAGAGTTAGAAACTCGGTTAACTCAGATTTACTGGTCAGTTCCTCTAGTAACTCGCTGGCCTGCCGGATAGTTGCTTGTTGCTCTACGGTGGCAGCCTTGAGCAACAACTGCTGCTCTTGTGCAAACAGGCTGCTTAGCCACTGCTGATTAATTTCTCGGCCATCATCCAGCCGGGCTTTATGTTTGGCCCACTGCCAGAGCTGCGAGCGGCCAATTTCTGCGGTGGCGGCATCTTCCATCAGGTGATCTATTGGCACACAACCATTGCCGGATAGCCAAGCTGCCATATACTGAATTGCCACCCGAATATTTTTGCGTACACCCTGTTCGGTAATCTCACCCTGACAAACTGCAAGCAACTGCTCTGCATTTATTTGTAGATCTTCCAGTTTGCGCTCGATCTGGTTCAACCCAGACATAAACTGATCAAACACCTCGCGAGCCATAGGCTCCAATGCGGGATGGGCAACCCAGGTTCCATCGTGACCAGCAGCAGCTTCGCGTTGCTTGTCAGCCAGAACTTTTTCCATTGCCAGCTCATTTGCTTGCTGATCATCACGAATAGGAATTTGCGCCGCCATACCGCCCATAGCAAAAGCTCCACGGCGATGGCAAGTTTGGATAAGTAATTGTGAATAAGCTTTTAGAAACGGCACGCTCATCACTACCTGGTCACGGTCAGGCAACACCTTGTCCGGGTGGTTACGGAATGTTTTGATATAACTGAAGATATAATCCCAGCGGCCGCAGTTCAAACCAAGCATCCGTTCCTTTAAGGCATGCAGGATTTCGTGCATTTGAAATACTGCTGGCAGGGTTTCCAATAACACCGTCACTCGCACGCTACCATGCTCCATACCCAGGTAATGCTCAGACCAGCTTATGACCTGATCCCACCACTCAGCCTCGCTGTGGTGTTCGAGCTTGGGCAGGTAAAAATATGGGCGACTGCCACGCTTTAATAGTTGCTGGTGGTTATGGAAAAGGTAGAGGCCAAAATCAACCAGAGCGGCTGGTACTGTCTGACCCGCAAGCTGCAAATGTCGTTCGGGCAAATGCAAGCCTCGTGGGCGCACCATCAATACCGCAGTTGTTTGATTCAGCCGATACTCTTTGCCCGCATCGTTGGTAAAATCAATTTGCCGCCGCACTGCAGCGGCCAAATTTACCTGTCCATCAATAATGTTATTCCAGGTGGGCGAAGTTGAGTCTTCAAAATCAGCCATATAAACCTGGGCGCCGGAATTGAGCGCGTTAATTACCATTTTGCGGTTAATCGGTCCGGTAATTTCAGTCCGCCGATCCAGTACTTCAGTGGGAATTGGGGCAACCTGCCAGTCGCTCTGGCGAATATCCCGGCTGGCAGGATCATAATCAGGAACAGCTCCACGATTATACTCAACCTGGCGCTTGTCTCTGGCCACAAACAATTGCTCTAGCTGTGGATTAAAGCGTGCTATTAGTTCAGCCAAAAACTCCAAAGCTGGCGCATTCAAGATATGGTTATGCTCAGCCGCTATGGGCTGGATTAATTCCAGCTCAGGATAGGGTCCGCGGATTGCAGGCAAAATCATTATTTTCGACTTCCATTTAGTTTATTAACTTGCGCCTAGCATAGGCAGAAGTCTTTACCTTTGACAATATAAATGTTTCAATATCTATTATTGATTTTGTTAATAATGTAAGTGACTGAAATGACTCCAAATACTTCCAGGTACTATTACAAGGGCAACCCACTCAAGCAGCTCAGAGCTTTTTGTGCAGTTGCTCACACTGGCAAAATGACCGATGCAGCCGACCAGTTATTTCTTAGCCAGTCGGCGGTTAGCCTACAGATCAAAGCCCTGGAGACTGAGCTGGAAACTGTCTTGTTTGAACGCCGTGGCCCAAAAATACAACTAACCCCGGAAGGAATAAAGTTGCTTGAAATGGCCCAGCCACTGGTAGATGGTTTCGATTCCCTTGGTGATCGCTTTGGCAAGGAAATTCGCGGCGATCTTAATTCAGGCAAGGTGGTTATTGCCGCAGGTGAGTCCACTATCATTTATATCTTGCCCAAACTGGTTTCGGCCTTTCGAAAAAGATATCCCAATATTCATGTGCAATTACGCAATGTAACCGGCCGCGATGGCCTGGAAATGATTCGCCAAAACGAGGTAGATTTTGCGGTAGGTTCAATGTTGGATGTACCCAATGACATCAGCTACACCCCACTGTATACCTTCGATCCGGCATTGATAATGCCGCTTGGCCATCCATTAGCCGAGCAAGCCGATATTCAACTGGAAGACATCGCCCCTTATGGCCTGATACTACCGCCACGCCGCTTAACCACCTGGCGAATGGTCGACCGGGTATTTCAGCAACACGGTGTACCGATGAATGTAGTCCTGGAAGTGGGTGGCTGGGAAGTAATAAAACGCTATGTAGAGCTGGATTTTGGGCTCTCCATAGTCACCAGTATTTGCCTGCGCGAGGGAGACCCTCTGGTTGCCAGAAATATGAGCCATTTCTTTCCGCGGCGCTCCTATGGTCTGGTCAGCCGTAGAGGCAGACATTTACCCTTACCAGCCAGAGCCTTCCTGGAAGAAATTCAAGATGTTACTCTGTCAGATATGCCCTGGCAGAGCGGTCATTCCTCTCGCTGAAAGCACTATTTAAAATTGTATCTGAGCGTTTATGCTTTCAGATCATTCTAATACGCTTACTTTCACTGGGGTAAAGCCAGCATCGAGAATGGTTTGTTTAATCTCTTCCAGAGTTGGCTTATCTGCGTTTGTCTCTAAACGAATTTTATTTTGCTCAAGACTAACTTCAACTTTGCTGATCGTATCCATTTTATTGAAAGCTCGTTCCAGGGTATCCACACATAACTCACAAGTCATTCCATGCACATCAGCTTCTACGGTTCTTGCATCCACATTTACGGAGTATAGAGAAACCATTAATAACATTGCTAATCCTAGATATTTCATATTCCTTCTCCTTAAAAATCAAAATATTGTCGTAGTGGTAACAACAGCACACTAAAGAAAAACCCAATCACCCAAATCACCACGCTGGCAAAAAAGATGCGCTTATTCCAACGTTTGGCTCTGATACAAGCTGCTGCTAGCTTAAGCTCGGCAGGACAACTCTGATTCGGTCGCCAAATCAGCCAGGCAAGAAAACTCAGCATCACGGCTGATAGGCCTAAAGTCCAAAACTTGTTTTCTGCCAAAAATAGCAGGCCCGGAATATTGTAATTCAGGCTGGCAACAATCGCACCAAAGCCCAGACTTACTAACAAGACCGGTAGCGCACAGCAAAGCAGTGTGCCGCTGGTAACAAACAGAGTCAGCCAGCGTAGCCAGGGCTTTTCAGAATCAATACGGGCACTCACCTTGGCAAGCCCGGTTGAGGGGTGATGCAACATATTATTTTCATTCGATTGTTCATAATTGAACCCTAGGCAAGTTTTGCAATCTATATTGTACTTCCTGTAGTAACTACAGGTTCAAGCCTGGAAGAGTAAAAAATCATGCATGCAACGACATTTTCAGTTGGGCAACTTGCCAAATACAGTAACTGCAAGGTAGAAACCGTACATTTTTACGAAAAATCCGGACTCATGCTGAAACCCCCGCGCACCCCCGGAGGCCACCGGATTTATGCCCTTACCGATGCCAAACGCCTGAGTTTTATCCGCCGTTGCAGGAAGCTGGATTTTAGTATCTCCCAAACCCGCGAATTACTTAAATTTATCGACGAGCCAGATCATTATTGTGGCGAAGTAAAGGCTATGGCGATGCAACAAGCGCGTTTAGTACAACAAAAAATAGATGAGCTTCAGAAGCTCAAGCAGGCCTTGAATGAAATGCTTGGCCAATGTAAACAAGGGGGTTACTCCATAGACAATTGCCCGATAATTGATGCCCTCTATACTGACAACTGCCCACAGCTAAGCCGTTAAACAGAGTTAATCATGTAATTAAAAGTTCAAGCTCGAGCCTTCCTGGAAGAAATTCAAGATGTTACTCTGTCAGATATGCCCTGGCAGAGCGGTCATTCCTCTCGCTGAAAGCACTATTTAAAATTGTATCTGAGCGTTTATGCTTTCAGATCATTCTAATACGCTTACTTTCACTGGGGTAAAGCCAGCATCGAGAATGGTTTGTTTAATCTCTTCCAGAGTTGGCTTATCTGCGTTTGTCTCTAAACGAATTTTATTTTGCTCAAGACTAACTTCAACTTTGCTGATCGTATCCATTTTATTGAAAGCTCGTTCCAGGGTATCCACACATAACTCACAAGTCATTCCATGCACATCAGCTTCTACGGTTCTTGCATCCACATTTACGGAGTATAGAGAAACCATTAATAACATTGCTAATCCTAGATATTTCATATTCCTTCTCCTTAAAAATCAAAATATTGTCGTAGTGGTAACAACAGCACACTAAAGAAAAACCCAATCACCCAAATCACCACGCTGGCAAAAAAGATGCGCTTATTCCAACGTTTGGCTCTGATACAAGCTGCTGCTAGCTTAAGCTCGGCAGGACAACTCTGATTCGGTCGCCAAATCAGCCAGGCAAGAAAACTCAGCATCACGGCTGATAGGCCTAAAGTCCAAAACTTGTTTTCTGCCAAAAATAGCAGGCCCGGAATATTGTAATTCAGGCTGGCAACAATCGCACCAAAGCCCAGACTTACTAACAAGACCGGTAGCGCACAGCAAAGCAGTGTGCCGCTGGTAACAAACAGAGTCAGCCAGCGTAGCCAGGGCTTTTCAGAATCAATACGGGCACTCACCTTGGCAAGCCCGGTTGAGGGGTGATGCAACATATTATTTTCATTCGATTGTTCATAATTGAACCCTAGGCAAGTTTTGCAATCTATATTGTACTTCCTGTAGTAACTACAGGTTCAAGCCTGGAAGAGTAAAAAATCATGCATGCAACGACATTTTCAGTTGGGCAACTTGCCAAATACAGTAACTGCAAGGTAGAAACCGTACATTTTTACGAAAAATCCGGACTCATGCTGAAACCCCCGCGCACCCCCGGAGGCCACCGGATTTATGCCCTTACCGATGCCAAACGCCTGAGTTTTATCCGCCGTTGCAGGAAGCTGGATTTTAGTATCTCCCAAACCCGCGAATTACTTAAATTTATCGACGAGCCAGATCATTATTGTGGCGAAGTAAAGGCTATGGCGATGCAACAAGCGCGTTTAGTACAACAAAAAATTGATGAGCTTCAGAAGCTCAAACAGGCTTTAAATGAAATGCTTGGTCAATGTAAACAAGGGGGTTACTCGATAGACAATTGCCCAATAATTGATGCCCTTTACACCTCCCAAAGTCCACAACTAAACCCCTAACCAGAATAAATCGTGCAAATACTGTATCTACAAAGTATTCTTCAAAAATGAAGAAGTTAGTTATATTATCTGGTGCAGGAATCAGCGCAGAAAGCGGCATTC
>CAZEFU010000087.1:0-7239 GCA_964511515.1 uncultured Wenzhouxiangellaceae bacterium | reverse complement strand
AAGGTAATGCCTGTTGGAACCACTTACCAACCGGGTGATGTTGCCTGGAATTCGTTTGCTATTGATACAGATGCACTGCTGGCAACTGAGCCTCCAAAAGTTGGTTTGGGCGTGCCGTTATCTGATATTTCCGTTGAAAAAACAGTTAATGGTGGTGATTCTGCTATTGTTGGGGTAGGTGATGAGTTTGCTTTTGAAGTAAAAGTTTTCCATGATGCCCTTATAGTCGCTAATACTGATGGCTCAGTTTCTTATGTTGACCGTATAACAGGCTTGGAAACCACTGCTGTTTTCCCAGGTATAAATATAGAGTTAACTGATATTATTCCAGCTGGTCTAGCCGTTATTTCAGTTTCTGCACCTGCTGCCTATGATATGGTGAGCAATACATGGAGTGTCGGCGACCTTTACCCAGGACAAGAGCGTGTTTTGACAATAACTGCAACACTTGCTGCTATCGGAAGTGTTATTAATGCAGCACATATTAGCAATAATGATGTAATAGATATTGACTCAACTCCAGATAACTGGACAGGTTCTCCTGTCGAAGACGATGAGGATGATGCAACCGTTACTGCTGTTGCCCCTGATTTTGCCTTGCACAAATTAGTGGAAGATATGCGCGATTCAGGTAATTATATTGAGGCAGATGCTACTGACGGCCTAATTGGTGAGTATTTAACTGGCCAACCGGTTCGGTATCGTTTTATAGTAGAGAACTTAACGGCATTACCATTGACCGATATCGTGGTTTCAGATCCACTGATCGCAGGGTTCTGTGCCGCCAATACCTTAAGTGTTGCTACACTCGCGGGTAATGCCAGTGAGCAGTTTGATTGTGAGTGGGGCTTGGGTTTTTCTGATGTTAATGCACCCACCGTCAATACTGCAACAGTTACAGCTAATTATAATACTATACCTTTAAGTGATACCGATACTGCACAAGTACAAGTTACATTAAGTACAACATCCATAAGCATAGTTAAATCAGTATCTGACAGTGCTGGAGCGGTTGTTGGAGATAGCTTAACATTTACTGTAATTGCTACCAATACAGGCAGTACCGTAGTTAATAACCTGGAAGTAAGCGACAGCATGATCAACCCAGATGTAATTACCTGTGCAACCGTTGCCCCCAATGAGACTTGTGAGCTCATAGGTACATATGTAGTAGCTCAGGTGGATGCGGATAATGGCGAGATAAGTAATACGGCTGTTGCAGTTTCTGATGAAACTTTCTCAACTCCAGTTTCTGATACCATTACGGTAGTCATACAAGACTCTAATGATACAGATGACGAGCCAGTAATGATTCCAACCTTCAGCGAGTGGGCGAGAATACTACTGATGTTAACCTTGCTTGTAATTGGAGTAGCTTATATGCGCCGCAGGGTTCTATAAGAGACACACTTTGTTATTACTCTAACCTCTACATAGAAACGCAGCTGTAGCACAAGCTTTTTTCATGCTTCTATATTGGGGTTAGGGTATTAAACGCCCACACAGATCAAACATATACGCGCATGCTACAAAGCAAGTCAATCGGTGTTCGCAGCCTTCTTGAATTTGAGTCCCTCTACTTTATTATTGCCGTTATCAGTAAAACGAACCCCAAATATCATCTTGCTGCGGTAAGTTTTGTTCTGAAGCTTGCGTTTAGCTTGTTATCAACTCTAAATTTCGACATAGTGTTAAGATTGTTACATTGGCTAGGTGAAGTACCCATTTAATCATCAAGAACTTATATTTATGCTAACACTGTGAAATTATATGGAATTATCTAGTTTTATTTCTTTTTCTGAAGTAAGTGACGGCCAGTTTATCGCTGGGGAACTCTTTCGAAAAAAATTTGATGGGCTCCCACCTGAGCAAAAACACCACTTGTTGGCCTTGTATCGACGCTCTCCACATCATTTGGTACCAGCAAGTTATGTTCATTTTCGACCTTTTGGGGATATTTGCTTGGTTGGTGGTGGGTGTACCGATGGCCAGGCATTTTCGTATATGAGTAATGCTGAGAGGGCTTTGATTAAACAACAAGGTGGTTTATTTTTGCAACTGTTACGTTTCGCTTTTGAACATTTGGCAGCAGAATTTACAGCGTTTATGGGATATTGTGGAGATGCCAGAGCCTTGGAAGTTGATCTGCAGGCAGGCTTCAGAATGACAGAACATCAACATTTATTGATCTACACTAGTAATGAACTTGACCCAACTGTAGAAAAAGCACTGATTGCAAAAGCTGCCGCCCTTGGACCATTTTAGGGGGTTCGCCATTGTTTCGTATTCCAGTCCTGACTTATCACTCTTTACATGCACCAGGGAATGACTATGTGAGTAACGACCACATTGCCCTCGAAGATGATCTTGCACTAATTCGCTCACTTGGCTTTGCTGTTGTTCCACTCAGTTACGTAGTTGATTGTTTAATAAATGGTGCGCACATCAATTTAAATGAAAGACGATTACTCGCGCTTAGCTTTGATGATGGAAGTGACCACGATTACATAGATTTTGCGTACACAGGTATTCCTACTCTAAAAAGTTTCTATACATTGTTAGTTGAACATAAAGCACAAATAAATTCTGAGCATGCCCAGTTAGTTAATGCCACTAGTTTTGTTGTTGCCTCACCAGAGGCACGAACAGTATTGGACCGCAGCTGCATAGCTGGTCGTGATCAATGGCGAGATGTGTGGTGGAAAGAAGCCAACGACTCAAAGATTCTGGATATCGCCAATCATAGCTGGGATCATTGCCATCCAAGTTTGCAGGAGATTGCTCAGCGAGACCAACAAAAAGGAAGTTTTTACGGTATAGATAATTACGCAGATGCTAATCGACAAATACTTGCTGCCGAGCTTTTTATTAGCGAGAAATTAATGGGCCAAACTAATGGCTTATTTGCCTATCCATTTGGTGAATACAACGATTTTCTTGTACACGAATTTTTTCCTAAAAATGCTGACACCTATACTGCAGCGTTTACTACTGGCGGCGAGTATATTACTGCTGATTCAAATCGTTGGTGCTTACCGAGGTTTGTCTGTGGGGAGCATTGGCGCAGCACAACAGGGCTTGCTAACATTCTTAGAGAATCTGTCGAAGCACACTAGAAGATTGCTTAATCTCGCTACTGATTACGCCCTTAGTTTGTTGAAGAAGTTCCTTAAAAACTCAAAGCGCTGCTCGACTAGCTCAAATTCACTGCTAATACGCAATTTTTCTGGTCCATCTAATTTAAATATATCCGGCGCTGCCTGGATTAACCGGATCAGTTTGATTGGTTCAATATCAGCATCTGGGCGGAATTCTATCACTCCACCACTTATACCGAGATTTATCTTACGAATTCCCACTGACTGGGCTTGTAGACGCAAGCCTGCTATCTGAAACAGGTTCTTTGTTGCCTCTGGTAACAACCCAAAGCGATCGATCATTTCTACCTGTAGTTCGCGTAAGGCGGCTTTATCAGCAGCTACGGCTATTCGCTTGTATAGCGTGAGGCGATTATGTACATCTGGCAAATAGTCTTCGGGAATCAGGGCGGTAATATTTAGCTCTATTTCGCTGGTCATCGACAACGGGTCTTCTATATCTGGTTCTCTGCCTGAACGCAGGGACTCAATTGCCCGATTGAGCAAATCCATATACAAGCTAAAGCCAATTGCGCTTATCTGCCCGGATTGGCCTTCACCAAGTAGTTCACCAGCGCCGCGAATTTCCAGGTCGTGAGTAGCCAGGGCAAAGCCGGCTCCAAGCTCTTCTAGCGATGCAATGGCTTCCAGACGCTTGCGGGCATCTTTGGTCATACTGCGTTTATCTGGCACGATCAGGTAGGCATAGGCGCGATGGTGAGAGCGCCCAACGCGCCCACGGAGTTGGTGCAATTGCGATAAACCAAAGCGATCAGCGCGGTTAATAATTATGGTATTTGCAGAGGGTACATCAATCCCTGATTCAATAATGGTCGTGGCAACCAGAATATTAAACCGTTGCCGATAAAAATCCCGCATTACATTTTCTAATTCGCCTTTGGCCATTTGCCCGTGAGCAACTCGTAGCCGGCCTTCTGGTACCAGTGCTTCAATTTCTCTGGCGATGCGTTCTATAGTGCGGACTTCATTATGCAAAATATAAACTTGGCCCCCGCGTTGGATCTCGCGCTGCAAGGCCTCGCGAATAGTGGCATTATCCCATTGACTGATAAATGTCTTAACCGCCAGGCGCCGTGCTGGTGGGGTGGCGATAATGGATAATTCTCGAATCCCGACCATTGCCATATTTAGAGTTCGAGGAATAGGGGTGGCAGTAAGGGTTAGAATATCAACCTCAGCGCGCAGAGCTTTCATGCGTTCTTTTTGCTTGACCCCGAAACGCTGTTCTTCATCAATAATTACCAGCCCGAGGTCGCGAAATTTGATATCTGGCTGTACTAGTTTATGCGTGCCGATAACTATATCAACTGTGCCTGCAGCTAGCCCTTTCAATACTGCTTTAGTTTGTGCACCACTACCAAAGCGCGACAATAGCTCAATCTGTATTGGCCAGTCGGCAAAGCGATCGGTAAAGGTTTTGTAGTGCTGCTGTGCCAGTAATGTTGTGGGTACGAGTATGGCAACCTGGCGACCGCTCTGGGCTACTGCAAAGGCTGCTCTTAAAGCAACTTCAGTTTTACCAAAGCCAACATCACCACAAACTACGCGATCCATTGGTTCAGGGCTTTGCAGATCTTGCAATACTGCAGCAATTGCCTGTTGTTGATCATTTGTTTCTTCGTAATCGAAGGTCGCTGAGAAATCAGCGTACTGGCGTGCCTCTATCTCAATTGCTGTGCCTGTCCTTGATTTTCGCCTGGCATATAGCTCAAGTAATTCAACAGCGACATCCCTGGCTCGTTTAGCTGCCTTACGCCGAGCTTTGGCCCATTGTTCACTGCCAAGCTTATGTAAGGGCGCGTTTTCTTCGTCCGCGCCGGTATAGCGGGAAATAAGCTGTAAGGAAGATACCGGCACATATAATTTATCACCGCCTGCGTATTCCAACGCCAGAAATTCACGGGCTTCCCCATCAATTTCTAAAGCTTGTAGTCCCCGATATCTACCAACCCCGTTATCAACATGCACCACTGGTGCTCCTAGATGCAATTCGGTGAGGTCACGAATTATAGATTCTGGATCGCGTCCGGCTTTTTCAGCTTGCCGCTGTTGGCGTACCCGACCTTTAAATAACTGGCTTTCGGTGAGTACAGTTATTTGTCCTGCTTGAAAGCCGGTTTCAAGTGGTAGCACTGCCAGTGCTGGCGTAGATCCTGCAAGAAATTCATCCCAGCTACCAACGGTCTTAATAGGTAGGTGGAATGCTCGCAAGGTATCACTCAAAACTTCACGCCGCCCGGGTGAGTCGGCGGCAATCAGGGTGTGAGGGTTAGCCAGTAACCACTGGTTTAACTTGTTGGCTGGCAGGCCGGATTTCTCATGGAAAAACAATTCCGGAGGTGCGCTGCTGATAAACTTATGCGCCTTGGCTGATTTTTTCTGCTCGCTAATATTTACACAGCTGAAGTTTTCTAAACGCTGGGCTAGTTCCTGCCAACTGAAATATAGCTCTTCTGGTTTTAGAATAGGGCGTTGAATATCATGACTACGTTGCTCGTAGCGGTCTTGTAATTGAAGCTCAAAAGCAGTAGCTGCACCGGCTACCTCACCAACAAGAATTATATTGGCCGAGTCTCTAATGTAATCCAGTAAATTACTGGTTTTCTCAAAGAACAGGGGCAGATAATACTCCAGTCCCTGTGGCTGCAAGCCTTGGCGCAAATCCTGATAGAGAGGGCATTTGCCAGTATCTATATCAAAGCGTAAACGGAACTCACGCCGAAACTGTTTTAGCGACTCAGCATTGGTAGGAAATTCTCGCGCTGGCAGCAAACGAATAGATTCACAAGTTTCTATTGATCTTTGCGATTCTGGATCAAAGCTACGAATGGTTTCAATTTCGTCATCGAATAATTCAATTCTATGAGGCAACTTGCTGCCGCTGGGAAACATATCCAGCACTGAGCCACGCAGTGCAAACTGCCCAGGGTCAGTGGCTTGCTCGACTGCTTCATAACCAGCTTCTAATAAGGTTAGTCTGAAACTTTGCAGCTCCAGGCGTTGGCCTGTATGTAAAGATATGCTCCTGCCAAGAACATATTCAGTTGGGGCAATTCTTTGCATCAAGGTATTGATGGGTAGCAATACAATGCCTTGTTGCAAGCGTGGCATTCCGGCCAGGGCTTCTAGCCTGGATGAAACTATATCCGGGTGCGGGGAGTAGGGATCGTAGGGTAATGTTTCCCAATCCACAAAATGTAGAATAGGGAAGTCTTTAGCGGCTAATAAACGCAGATCGTTTTCAAGCAAATTTGCCTGACGCCCGCTGGTAGTAATCACCAATACTGGATTATCTGCTGTTTCTGCTGCTTTTATAATTGCCAGAGCAGCGGCGCTGCCATACAAACCCTGCCATAGCTGGGGCTTGCCAGGCAGTGGCATTGGAGGATTGAAAGATTGCATTACAGTAGTGCTTAAGTTCCTATTCTCTGCTGCTCTCGATCGGTTGTGTAAACACCCGATATACAACTATTAAGATGCTGCTACCGGCAAGCAAACTTACCCACCAGGATACGCCGAATCCTGCAGGAATAGTACCTGCAGTTATGGCAACCCCTCCAACCAACATGGCATACGGCATTTGCGTGCGAACATGTTCTATATGATCACAACCAGTTGCCATGGATGACAAGATTGTAGTATCAGAAATAGGCGAGCAATGATCGCCCCAAACAGCACCTCCGAGCACTCCGGCAATTGTTGCTACCAGAATGGATGAATCTATAACTTGCTCAACGCCGTTACCCTGCAGCAAGGCAAAGCTTAGCGGCACAACCAGCGGCATCAATATTCCCATCGTACCCCAGCTGGAGCCAGTGGCAAATGCAGTTGCCGCTGAGAGCACGAAGACCAAAGTTGGCAGCAGCCAGAGGGGGAAGCTATCACCAAGTAGAGATACCAAATAGTTAGCAGTACCCAAGGATTCTGTAGTTTTGCCCAATGCCCATGCCAGCACCAGGATAATCATCGCCATCAGCATGATCCTAGCCCCAGAAAACCAGCTTTCAACCACTTCTTCCAGACTTAGTATACCTTGCAGCATAGATAACAGGGCGGCAGTTAGTACTCCCAGTAAAGATGC
>CAZEFU010000086.1:0-7327 GCA_964511515.1 uncultured Wenzhouxiangellaceae bacterium | reverse complement strand
TATCAGTCAGCTTGCCGTGATCCATTATTTGCAACAATATATTGTAGACATCCGGATGCGCCTTCTCTATTTCATCCAGCAATAACACAGCATGCGGGTTTTTAGTTACAGCCTCCGTTAACAAGCCACCTTTATCGTGGCCAACATAGCCAGGCGGGGCACCAACCAGGCGAGAAACTGAATGTGCTTCCATATATTCAGACATATCAAAGCGCAGTAACTCTATACCCAGCAGCTGAGCTAGCTGCCTGGTTACTTCGGTTTTACCAACACCAGTTGGGCCAGAGAATAAGAAACTACCAATTGGGCGTTCTTCATCTCCAAGACCAGAACGAGACATTTTTATTGCCGATGCCAAAGTTCCTATTGCTTCATCTTGCCCAAATACAGTCAGTTTTAAATCACGCTCAAGGTATTGCAATGCATCGCGATCACTGCGCGATACTTGTTTGGTTGGAATCCGCGCAATTTTTGCAATTACTTCTTCAACATCCTCAGCAACTAGCTCAGTTTTACGATCCTCTGGGCTTTGTAGCCACAAGCTTGCACCAGCCTCGTCTACTACATCAATGGCTTTATCTGGCAGTCTACGGTCGTTAATATGCCGTGCAGATAGCTCTACCGCTGCTACCAAGGCCGCATCGCTGTATTTAACCTTGTGGTGATCTTCGAAACGACTTTTTAAACCGCGAAGAATATCTATAGTTTCACTGATACTAGGCTCGGCAATATCAATTTTCTGGAAACGCCTTGCCAGCGCCCGATCTTTTTCAAAGATACCGCGATACTCTTCAAAAGTAGTTGAGCCAATACAGCGCAAGTCGCCATTGGCTAACACCGGCTTGATTAGGTTTGAAGCATCCATAACCCCACCAGATGCAGCGCCTGCCCCAATAATCGTATGAATCTCGTCAATAAACAAAACTGCATTATCGTGCTCATTGATATCACGCAAGACCGCTTTTAAGCGTTTTTCAAAATCACCACGATATTTGGTTCCCGCCAGTAATGCGCCTAGATCTAATGAATAAATGGTTACGCCCTTGAGTACCTCGGGCACATCATCTTCAGTGATTTTTCTTGCTAGACCTTCTGCCAATGCAGTTTTTCCAACCCCTGCTTCACCAACAAACAAAGGGTTGTTTTTGCGGCGACGACAAAGAATCTGAATAATTCTTTCTACTTCTTTTTCTCGACCAATCAATGGATCAATTCGATCCTCAAGAGCTCGTTGATTTAGATTGCTGGCGTATTTTTCCAGTGCAGTTTTTTCTGTTGCCTCAGCACCAGCTTCTGGGCTTGATTGCTCATCAGCGATTGCTTCTTCAGCATCGCCATCATATTTGGTAATGCCGTGAGAAATATAGTTAATGATATCCAGGCGCGTTATATCACGAGAATTTAAAACCCAGCTGGCATAAGATTCTTTTTCGCCATATATTGCCACCAACACATTACAACCCAGCACTTCAGCCTTTCCGGCTGACTGCACATGGTACAAAGCCCGCTGCAGGACTCGTTGAAAACCAACTGTAGGTTGAGTATCGCGTTGATCATCGGCGGCTAATAAAGGGACTTTTTCAAGCAGCACTTGATTAAGCTCATCGGCAATTGCTGGCAGATCGGCGCCGCAGGCATTTAATGCGCTTACTGCTGAATTGTTATCGAGCAATGCCAGCAATAAATGCTCAACGGTTAGATATTCTTGCCGAGATTCACGGGCTTTCTGATAAGCCTGGGAGATGGTTTGCTCAAGATCTTTATTAAACACGGCATTTACTCGCTATAGACATTAACTCTTACTTATATAGAACTACATTTAACCGAAAAAGTTTCAAGCCTCCTCCGAAGTACACTGCAGAGGATGATCTTTCAAGCGCGAAAACTCATTAACTTGGGCAACTTTGGTTTCCGCTATTTCACGACTAAAAATACCACAAACCGCCCGACCACGGGTATGTACATGCAGCATTACTTGGGTGGCTTTATCCTCTGACATTTTGAAATATACATTGAGTACTTCAATCACAAAATCCATAGGCGTGTAATCGTCATTTAATAACAGCACCTTATACATTGCTGGTGGCTGCAATTCCTGACGAACATCTTCTGCAAGGGCCAGATCATCTGCGGATATGTGCTTAGAGCTGTTCATATGAGCATTGTATTACAGTCATGACACGATGCAAGAATACAGAACACCATCAATAATATGCTTATATAATATTAAATATATTATTCATAGAGTTACATGCGTTTATTAAAGTGTAAAATGAGATTGAAAATACACAATTTTACGCATGGGATGACAATAATCTATAATACTCGCCCAATCTGGTTAAAGCGTATATGAGTCCATCTGAGCAACCCCATTTAACAGTAGCTGCTGTTATCGAGAAAAACGGCCGCTTCTTGATGATCGAAGAGCAAGTTCGTGGTGTTTGGCTGTTAAACCAGCCCGCTGGTCATGTGCAGGCCGGGGAAACGCTGCTGCAAGCCGTGCACAGGGAAACCCGCGAGGAAGCTGCTAGTGAAATTCAGGCTCGGGGGCTAATTTGTATGTTGCAGTGGCAGGCACAGCGCAATCAGGAACATTATTTGCGCATCACCTTTGCCGCTGATTTTATCCGTAGTTTAGATTTACCACTGGATGACGGAATTCGTGCGGTCCACTGGTTAACTTTAGAAGAAATTAAAAACCATAAACTAAAAACCAGAAACCCTGCGGTACTAACAGCAATTGAGCACTATCTTGCCGGGCAGTTATTCCCGCTGAATTTGCTCGAATCTGTTTGATTTATATCGCAACAGACCCAATATCTTATAAATGCAAACAGTAGCAAAACTTCATGTAATGGTTGGCCTCTCAGGTGGCGTAGACTCATCCACTGCCGCCCTATTACTAACTGGTGAAGGAGTACATACCTCCGGCCTGTTTATGAAAAACTGGGAAGAAGATGACCGCAGCGGCACCTGCCCTGCTGAGGCCGATGCTGAAGATGCACGGGCAGTAGCTAAGCAATTAGGAATAGATTTTCACACCCGCAACTTTGCTGCCGAATACTGGGATTTCGTTTTTGCACATTTTTTAGAAGAATACAGAGTCGGGCGTACTCCAAATCCAGATATCCTCTGCAACCGTGAAATTAAATTTAAAACCTTTCTGGAGCACGCACAAGACCTTGGTGCCAGCCATATTGCCACTGGTCACTATGCCCGCCGCGATGAAGTTGATGGCCGCTACCGTTTGCTGCGGGGAATAGATACAAACAAAGACCAAAGTTATTTTCTTTACACTCTGGGACAGGCACAACTGGCGCAAACGTTGTTTCCAGTTGGTGAGCTTGAAAAATCCGAAGTTAGAACATTGGCAGAAACTGCAGGTTTCCATAACCATGCTAAAAAAGATAGCACCGGGATATGTTTTATAGGAGAGCGAAACTTTCGCCCTTTCCTGGCACGCTACCTACCCGCCCAACCAGGTGAAATATTAAGCGCTGAAGGCCAAGTTATAGGCTCTCACCAAGGCTTGATGTACTACACACTTGGTCAGCGCCAAGGGCTTGGAATTGGCGGCGTTAAAGGTGCTAGTGAGCAACCCTGGTTCGTATTGAAAAAAGATCTGCAAAAAAACCAGTTAATAGTTGGCCAAGGGCATGATCATCCGTGGCTATTTTCAAACCAATTAGAAATTTCCGAGTTAAGCTGGGTTTCTGGCAACCCACCGCAAATCGACAGTGGTTTAAGTGCTAAAATTAGATACAGACAAACAGATCAAGATTGCCAAATAACCAGGCTTGATGCTGATACTTGCAGAGTTGAGTTCAAGCAAGACCAATGGGCAGTTACACCTGGTCAATCCATAGTGTTTTATCACCAACAAGAATGTCTTGGTGGTGGCGTAATAGACGGCAGTGACTTTAAGCAAGGATGATTTTTAAAATCGTATGATAAGCCAACAACTAAAAGATCAAACTCTCGCGCTAGCTGGCGTTTTTCAGGCAGCTGAATTAGTGCGCCAAGCAGCATCCGGCGGCAAATGGTCTGGCTATGCAGCCGAGCAAAGCGTACACAGCTTGTTTGAGTTGCAGCCAGAGTCGGTAGAAGATGTTTATGCAGGTGGTGAGTTCAGCCTTAATTTAGGTTTACGCACCATGCAAGCAGCACTAAGTGGTAATCAGCAAGACCCGCAAACAATAATGTATGCCGTTGACTTGTTACGTTTAGAACGCAAATACCGCCAACAAGGTAAGATGCGCCATAACATTGGCTCATCTTTAAAGCAAATACAACAACTGAAAACCAATGGCAGCGAGTCTGCTACAGAACTTGAGCTAATGGACCAGCAAGTTGAAGCAATTGGTGAGTTGTATCAGCAAACCATCAGTAAAATGTCAAAACGGATTGTGGTTCAGGGCAAACCTGTTCATCTAAAAAACGAACGCACCCTAAGCTGGATAAGAGCCTTATTATTTGCCGGCCTGCGTTCAGCAAGATTATGGGTTCAAGTCGGCGGCTCACGCTGGGACCTTGTCTTCGGAAGAAAAAAGATTCTGCAAGCCACCAATCAAATCATCGGCAAACCCTAAGCACGCAAAACGGGCACTTCTAGCGCGATAAGCTCACCTATAGGGCTGTTTTTAGCTATAATTTCGCCTGGCAAAATTGTTCTAGTTTTATATGAACAAGCAAACTTTGGCAAAACATCCCAATAATAGAGAGAACTTAAACAATGAAAATCATAAAAACCCATATTCTTATCGCAGTAATCATGAGCTTAATATCAGTTCATGCAATAGCACAAACCCAAAGCAGTGATGATGCCTGCGTAGGTTATCCTCCGCAAACCCCTAGAGATATAGATAGCTTATCTGGCGAAAACAAACAAGTTTTCTCAATTGCACCTGACTTTGAGAAGATGAATTTATGTAATATTCACTTTCATAACAACGCTGAGCATAAAGCCAAAGATTTTTCAATTTACGCAGGCGAAGGTGACAAAGGTTACGGTGGCGGATACCAGTGTAACAACAGCAAAACTCTTTCCAAAGCAGAGCTTATGCCAACTAAGGGTGATATTTGTAAGGGCTTAAAACCAGGCGATACCATTGAGGTTCACTGGGTTCATTCATCTTGCGATATTACTCCAGGAAAAGGATTAGGTTCATGCCTTTCCGATAGCTGTGCTAACCCTGAACTGCGTGTTGAAACTCAGGTTTTCACAGTAGTTAATGATTCATCAGCACTTAATTTCAATGATCTTAGCTATGATGGCAATATTGTAAATGGCTTACGTCAAGCTAAAAACATTCCAACAAACACAGGCAATCCGGTTGAGTTTTTAGGTTCAACTACAGGGCCACAACATTCTGATCAAAACTGTTCCGCTTTGCAGGTTACATGGAGCGTTCGCCCCTATTGCGCCAAAGTTGATATAAACAGCTTGGGGGAATGGTGTGAGAGCAATGTTTTCGAGGAAGACCATGCACATGGTGTTAGAAAACTTGTAACAAACCCTGATCTACTATCGGAAATAAAATAGAGGTCTAGCCTAACTTCAAACCCCTACATAGAAGCAATGACTAAGGGTTAGGGTAAAGTACCAGCGAGAGAATCATCAAGGGTCAGAGTAAATTCACCAGTTCACTCTGATATGCGCTTGATCCATGATTCTTACTCTGGCACTTTACTCTGACCCTCCTTTGTTTGGGGATGACTTGCCACGACAATTTTGTTTGTTGGGGCTTGCTCAGCTATCAAAATGATGCGAATTCCAGCATAATTAGAGGCTATATTTTTAGTCCCTAATCACAGCAGGAGCAGCAGCATGGCTAATTCTTTTTCTACCCGTAGCAAACTGAACGTTAATGGACGCGAACTGGATTATTTCAGCTTGCCGGCACTTCAAAGTATTGGCGATGTTAAACGCTTACCATTTGCCCTGAAAATCTTGCTGGAAAACCTGCTGCGCAATGAAGACGGCGTTGATGTCACTAAAGAAGATATTCAGGCTTTATTAGATTGGGACGCGAAGGCAGAGCCAGCAACCGAAATCGCCTTTACTCCCTCGCGTGTGGTCTTACAAGATTTCACCGGCGTACCTGCAGTAGTAGATTTAGCAGCGATGCGCGATGCGATGCGTGATCTGGGTGGGGATCCAAACAAGATCAATCCATTGTCACCGGCGGAACTGGTTATTGAGCATTCTATTCAGGTAGAATATTACGGTAGTGAATCGGCACTTGAGGCGAACACCAAAATGGAATATCAGCGCAATCAGGAACGCTACGGTTTCCTGCGTTGGGGTCAGAATGCATTTTCCAATTTCAGTGTAGTTCCTCCGGGCAATGGTATCGTGCATCAAGTTAATCTTGAGTATCTGGCGCGAGTGGTATTCGCCACAGAAAAAGATGGCGTAACCGTTGCCTACCCCGATACCGTAGTTGGTACAGACTCGCACACCACCATGATTAATGGTATTGGCGTGCTGGGCTGGGGAGTTGGCGGAATTGAAGCTGAGGCTGCCATGCTGGGACAGGCAATATCTATGCTAATCCCGCAAGTGGTAGGCTTTAAACTTACTGGCAAGTTACCTGAAGGTGCTACTGCTACCGACCTGGTGCTGACTATCGTGCAGATGCTGCGCGAGCTTGGCGTGGTTGGTAAATTTGTTGAATTCTTCGGTGATGGCCTGCAACACCTACCACTCGCTGATCGCGCCACTATTGCCAATATGGCGCCAGAATATGGCGCAACCTGTGGCATTTTCCCGGTAGATCAAGAAAGCTTGAACTACCTGCGTTTGTCTGGTCGTGATGAAGAGCAAATAGCTCTGGTTGAAGCCTATGCCCGCGCTCAGGGAATGTTCCATACAGTTGATTCAGTAACTGCTGATTACAGTGATGTACTGGAACTGGATATGAGCACGGTAGTACCTTCAATGGCCGGCCCCAAACGCCCGCAAGATCGCGTACTTTTAAGCGCGGCCCAGCATGACTATCTGCGCGATATGAAACCGCTGATAGCAGATCGCCAACAGAGCAACCCTACCCCACTGGTTGAATACAAAGATCAGTCCTTCGAATTAACAGACGGCGCTGTGGTTGTAGCTGCTATCACCAGTTGCACCAACACTTCAAATCCAGCTGTAATGCTGGGTGCTGGTTTAATTGCCCGTAACGCCGCAGCACGCGGTTTGCAGGTAAAGCCCTGGGTGAAAACCTCCCTAGCTCCTGGCTCACGGGTGGTTACAGAATACCTGCAACATGCCGGCTTGCTCGATGATCTGGAAAAACTTGGTTTTGATGTAGTTGGCTATGGCTGTACA
>CAZEFU010000085.1:0-7426 GCA_964511515.1 uncultured Wenzhouxiangellaceae bacterium | reverse complement strand
CATCGAAGATGCTGTTGCTGCTGATTTGATCTTCTCCACCTTGATGGGTGATGAGGTTGAGCCACGGCGCGAGTTTATCGAAGAAAACGCCCTATCTACAAGCAATCTTGATGTCTAGTGTGAGCACCTAGAAATATAGGAGATTATCTCATTTGCTGATAAATCTCACTAAACAGCTAGTTAATTACAATAACTTTGGTTAACTCCACGCCTGCTGTCATTGAGTTGGTGATTAAACAGATGCTTTTAGCTTTATCTAGCAGTTGATCAGCTACTTGTTGGTCTGACTCGCTGGGCAGTGCTAGCCGCGTGTTTAAATTGATCTGGGTAAACCTGGTTACTCGGTCCTCTCTATCCAGTACAGCCTCAACATCGCAGTCTATCGTGCTCCAAAGAAAGTTAGAGTGTGTTGCCAGCGCCCGAAAAGACAGTATAAAACAGTTGGCTATTGCGCCAGCTAGCATGGTTTCTGGTGACCACAGATCGCCAGGGCCACCAAATTCAGCCGGAGCATCGGTTTCTAATTGCTGCAAGCCATTAGCTGATAGCATAACGGTTTGCTTGTGTGATGATTTAGCACTTACTAAATATTTATGTGGCAGAGCTTGCATGTAATTCTCCTTACTTAATAACTTCGATGATAATTTTTTCAGAAACAAGCTGCGGATCAAGCGGTATATGTAAATGATCGCCCATGATTAGCTGCAGACTATGTTTGCCAGGGGGCAGTTCGAGCAAGGTTTCAGTTTGCCCACCACCAAAATGTTTAACATTCGTTCCCAGTGGCTCCCCTTTACTTGGGAGAGAATCAAAATTAACTAACAAATGATGGTGCCCGGTACCTTCGCGCTCAACCCCAGCAGGAGCAACCCCCAAACCGCGCAGACCAAAGCTAACCAATACAGGGCTCTCAACTACAGCACCATTCGCCGGGTTAATTATATAAACTACGGCAGGAGTCTCGCCTGCATTTGCTGTTATGGCTAAGAGTAAAACGCTACATATCCACAGGTTTTTCACTCTAAAACTCCAATAATTTCAATTATAGATAAAAGTATACTCGAGTTTAGCAGCCCTTCTGAACTGATATTTATAGTCAAAATTGATGAAATAGGCATAAAATCTTCAAGAAATACCCTAAAAACAATGGTTTCATGGATTAATTTAGAGTTTTTTCTATGTTCTGTGCTTAATTAAGGTATACTCTGCGCGCTGGTAATGAACTACAGCCGATATTTATGTATGTACAATTTTGATTTTCATCTTGCTATTTCATCTTGTCTTATCGTAAGTACCCCTGCATCTTTCAGCACTTATGTGTGTCGACACTAATTGTCGACGATTGTTTTTTTTATATTTGGAGAATACTCATGGCTAATGGCCGCGTTAAATGGTTTGATGAAAAGAAAGGTTTTGGTTTTATTGAACGTGAAGATGGAACCGATGTGTTTGTACATTTCCGGGCGATCGAAGGTGATGGTTTTAAAACCCTGACCGACGGACAGGAAGTGGAGTTTAATGTTGAAGATGGCCAGAAAGGCCCTCAAGCAGTAAACGTAAAACCACTGTAATTATTTCTTTATAACAAAGAATAATTACACCTCGGTGTAAACAGACTGGCCCGTTGTGTTAATTCGCAACGGGCCAGTTTTTTTGGGTGTTATTTTGAGAAAAAGTTATATAACAGTGAAATCAGCAAGCCAGCAATAGCACCATCAACAAACCCCCAGGCAGCGCCTATAAGACCGCCAAGCAAGCTGGCTTCGTAGCCAATATACATTGAGGACATCAGCTCCACAAAACCGGACCCCCAACCAAACATAGATGCCCATCCGGCAAATAATATACACAAAGCCCAGCTTATCCCGAGCGCCAAAGTTAATGCTTTCACATTTAGTTTTTGCATTTTGTGATCCTTAATTGTCTAGAAGAAATTTCAGTATGCGCCCACAAAGGCAGGATTTCAAACTCAGAGCCAGCGGCGTACTGCGGATTTATAGTGCATGTATTCATCACCAAAGATAGATTCAAGTGCCCGCTCTTCGGGTTTAATTTGAAAGCGATTCATGTAGATTACAAAAACAGCACAAAGGACAAGGGTAAACAGACTGGCAAGAAATACACTCCAGCCTATTAGCATTAACAAAAAACCAATATACATTGGATTGCGCGAAAATTTATAAATACCAGAAATCACTAGACTAGAGCTGGCATTTGGAGTTATTGGATTTACAGTTGTACTTGCAGCCTTAAACCTCAAACCACCAATTATTATAATAAGAAAGCCACTAATCAGGAAAAGAGCAAAGCCTGTATAGCGCACGGCAGCTGGAATAGATAAGGTCGGTAGGTACTTACTTAGCAACCACATCAAGAATGCAATTATTAATACCAATGCAGCAGGCGGAACCTTTAGTTCTAACCTCGAAAACATTAAAAACCTCTCATAATTAGAGCTTATAGTTTATTAGCGATATCTCCAAGCCGAACCTCTCCAGCTTGAACAACTTTAGCGTTTATCCCCCTAAAGTTTTGTTTTCTACCAAGCCCAGAATTAACAAACTTCATCGCTTCAAGTCCAAACCTGGCAACAAACTTCTTACAACCAGTGTGTGGAGCGGGAGTTACTTCAATAATGGCAGAGCCAATAGAAATTCGACTGCCGTGTGGTAGGTTTTCTGTACTCAGGTCCATATCAATATAAAGCTGATCACCTGCAAGTGGCCAGAATTCAGGATCTTGTGCCACTAGCGCAGTAACTCTTGAGTTCATAATATTAAGCTGCATTTCTGGATCAGCAGAGCCATCAGTGGTGTGTCTATTACCGCGCTCCAACCAACTATCCCCAACCAGACCAAAATGCAAGTCCAGGGTGCCAAGCTCAATTACTTCGCGCATATCAATTGCTGGTCTGCGCACAATAAGCTGTAAAGCTCCATGGTCTTTGGGAGACTGTAGAATTAAATCAATACCCGCCTCTAGGTTTTTTTTGCTCAGGTGTGTCATGTATATTCCGATTTGTAATCAGCGATGGACAATCTTAGATTTAATTTTCTATCGATAATGTGCAAAAAGCTTATCTTTAATTTAAACATTACCTTCAGAAGCCAGAGTTTTCTTGTTGTAAGAATTTGATCTCCGCGTTAGTTGAGCTCCGCCCAAGCACTTTATTCCGATGCGGGTAGCGCCCAAATTTCTCAATGATTGCTTTGTGCTTAATCTCAAATTCGTAATTATTCTCAATACCGTTGTGCAGATATAAATCAGCAGCTACGGCATGAATTTCCAGTGATTTGCTGTGCATAAATGGCATATACAGAAAGCTGCGCTCCAGCGCTGTTAGCTGCGTATCTGCAGCTACCGAAATTGCTTCCTGAGATAATGCCAGAGCCAGAGAATCAGTCGCAAAAGATTGCGCTGAGCCGCGGAACATATTTCTAGAGAACTGATCAAGGACAATAATTTCTGCCAGCCGACCTTTGGCGATTTCTCGCCACTTATATAATTCGCAGTTAGCAGCCCTGGAGTGCAGGTCAGAGAATCTAAGCCGTATAGTTTCATCAAGCTCAAGATCTCGAACCCACCATTGGGCTGGTTCCAGCTCCTTGAACCAAAAGTTTAGTACCTCAGCATACATGTCTATCTCATGAGTAAGTGTAACAGTCTAAGTATAGGATAAGTGTTTGTGCTCTACTATTGAAGAGTGATACCGGCGAGTTCAATAAACAAGTCCATGCTGGATATAGAGGCATCGTTAATACCGATCACATATATATCACCACTCTTTGGTGAAATAGCAACGTATGTTTGAAAACCAAAGGTTTGACCGGAATGGCCAAAATATCCGCCAAGAAGGATAATGCCGCGACCGTATTGAAACACATCTGAATCACCGCCCATCGACATAAACGATTGGGTCAGCTGCTGTTTAAGAGTCCCGGGCTTCTGATAAAAACCACCTTTAGACCAGTGGCGGATAAACTTCGCCATATCTTCAAGGCTACTAACAACCTCGCCCGCGCTTGAAGCCAGGCTTGGTGGCATATATGAAACCGCTCCCTTGTAGTAGGAACTCATTTCGCGATTACTGGCAGATTCAGGAATACGGGTACCAAACCAAGTGTCAGTCATATTGGCAGCATCGAAGATATTGCTTTGCACATAATCTCGCCAGTCTAGCCCAGAAACTTTGCTAATTATTTCACCAAGCAAGATATAACCAGTATTGGAGTATGACCACTTCTCGCCTGGAACAAAGTTAGCATCTCCAAAATTTATAGCCAAAGAGATGAGCTCATCACTTGAGAACTCTTTTCCTCTAATACCATAAACCTCCAGGGCTTTATCATCGTCACCATAAACATTCAGGTAATCAATCGTGCCGCTGGTGTGGTTTAGTAACATTTCTACAGTTACATTACCCCAGTAGTTATTGCCTTTGAAGTTAGATAGGCTGCTGTATGTAGGTTTATTAAGAAAGAACTGTTGTACCGGGGTGTTAAGTGAAAAATGGCCTTGCTCGATTAGTTGTTGTATGGCAATAGCAGTAAACATTTTGCTGGCACTTCCAATCTGAAAAAGATCTTTAGTGCGGGCCAGTTGTTGTGCTTTTGTTGCATAGCCAGTTGCATACTCATAGACAACACCGCCTTTTTCCTTACGCACAAGCACCCCAACATTCCCTTGTTGTTGGGAAAATTCATCCAGTAATGTACGGGTTTTGGCTGGTAGTTCTTGGTTTATCTTTCCTTCTGGTACTGAAACATGCTGGGGAGAACACGCCATAAATAGCAGGAGGAAAAACAGAATAATGAGGGTGCGTAATTTGTTATTTAGATAAACCATAGGTGTCTCGTTTTAAGAGTTAATCAGGATGCCGACAGAATATAATTTAGCACATTACTGCAAGGGTCATAAAATGGAAAAATGATCCTGCTTCATACAGGGTGAATACAGTATAGCCATAGACAGGACAGTTAACGGAATGAAGCCTTAACTAAATGGTTGTGCATGCGTTGAAGGATCAGAACCAGAATCGCAAACCGGCAACGAAGCGGGTATCTTTGCTGCCTTTTCCAGAAGCGCGAGCTAGGTCTGCGGTGGTTCCATATTTGCCGGCCCACTCAATGCCGATATAGGGGGCAATTTCACGCCGGAATTCATACCGCAGGCGCAGACCTGCTGATATCTCAGAAAGCCCGGAACCAATTCCCAGAAGGATATCGTCCTTGCCATAGAGCGCTGCCTCAAGCCGTGGTTGCAGGATTAGCTTCTGCGTAAGCAAGATCTCATATTCTGCTTCCATACTCAGAGAAGTGCGACCCTCTTGGCCCAAATATGCGGTGATATCCACCTCAAACCAATAAGGAGCCAAGCCCTGAATTCCAAAGGCTAACCAGCTGCGATTGGGGCCTTCTCCGTTGTCATAGCGGATACCTAATTGAGTATCCCAAAAGGTTGTCAGTGCTCGCCCCCAGAGCAGCTCGGTACTAGCCTCTTCTAAAGAGCCGCCCTCAACACTGCCTTCGGCCTTAAATACCAGGCGATTATAATCGCGGCCAAACCAGGCCTGCATATCGTAGTTTATCGTGGTGTCACCGGAGTTACTGGCGGCTTCAAGGCGGTCAACTAATAAGGAGCCAAAATTGTGCTCATCAGCGAGAACTACACGCTTATCCTTGGGGCCGAGGGTATAACCGCCAGAGTAGGCGTGTGGGTCACGAGCATTTGCCGGTGCTGTGCCACCCTGCATTGTGCCTTGTTCCATAGCCTGCATTTCATCACTGTCACCACCCATCTGCATTTTGCTGTGATCCACTTCTGCATTTGGCGGATCAGCCATTTGCATCTTACTGTGGTCCATCTCTTGCTTCCGGGTATCATCTTCTCCCATGTCCATTTTGCTGTGATCCATCTCAGGCATAGGCTCATCTTCGCCCGCCAAAGCTGTGCTCAGACCAATAAATATGGTGCAGCTTATGAGCAGACCTATTTTTGCTTGCATTCTCATGCCACTACCACCTCGCGGAACATGCCCGCATCCATGTGATAAAGCAGGTGACAGTGCCAGGCCCAGCGTCCCATGGCATCGACATTTACCCGAAAACTAATTCGCTGCGCCGGTTGTACTGATACTGTATGGCGACGAGCTATAAACTCTCCATCTGCATTTTCCAGATCGCTCCACATACCGTGCAGATGCATGGGGTGGGACATCATAGTGTCGTTATGCAAAATAACCCGCAAAGTTTCACCATAAGGGAAGTGTACAGGTGTGGATTTACCAAACTCCAGCCCATCTAGTGACCAGGTATAGCGCTCCATATTACCGGTGAGGTGTAGTTCTATTTCTCGTTCTGGTGTGCGCGTTTCGATGGCTTGAGCAGGGGTATAGATATCGGCATAAGTTAGCACCCGGCGACCATTGTTGCGTAGTCCAATACCAGGGTCATCCAGGTTGGTGCGAGGAGTATCAACCCGCATATCAACACTGGGGCCGTATTCAGAGCTGGCATGACGCACATGCACCTGGTTGCTTGCCCCCATATTCATGTTGCTGTGATCCATACCAGCCATAGCTCCACCAGCGGCCATGCTGCCCATCATATCGGTCATGCTCAGCCATTCTGGTTTATCCACAGCTGGCACTGCTGCGCTTAATCCCTGATGGGTGGCCAGGGTGCCGCGGGCATAACCAGTGCGGCCAAGCGATTGGGCGAAGATGGTATAGACATCATCCTCGGGGGTAACAATAACATCATAGGTTTCACCCGGACCACAACGGAATTCATCCACGGTGACTGGTTCAACATCTTGGCCATCAACATGGATTACGGTCATTTTTAAACCGGGAATGCGTACATCAAAGAAAGTTTGGGTACCACTGCTTAGAAAACGTAAGCGCACTCTCTCACCGGGATTAAATAGCCCGGTCCAGTTCGCAGCAGGCGTGCTGCCGTTCATAAGGTAGGTATAGGTATATGCGGAAACATCAGCAAGATCAGCTGGGCTCATGCGCATTTGGTTCCACATGCGGCGTTTGCTCAACGCAGCACCAACTCCAAGTTCAGAGGCATCACGGAAAAACTCCGGCGCGGTTGGTGCGTTAAAATTGTAGTAATCACTTTGTTTTTTCAGCTTCTTGAACACCGACATTGGAGCCTCATCAGTCCAGTCGGATAACTGCACTACATAATCGCGATCAACACGAATATGTTCACCATGTTTGGGTTCAATAATAATAGCCCCATACATGCCGGTTTGTTCCTGAAAAGCACTATGGGAGTGATACCAATAAGTGCCGGCCTGTTGTACCTTAAAACGGTAAGTGAAAGTTTCGCCAGGTGGGATACCGGGGAAACTAACTCCGGGAACGCCATCCATCTGATAAGGCAAAAGAATGCCATGCCAGTGGATGGAGGTTGAG
>CAZEFU010000084.1:0-7584 GCA_964511515.1 uncultured Wenzhouxiangellaceae bacterium | reverse complement strand
TAATGAGGCGGTAGAGTATGTTCTTAATCAGGGCATTCCGTATTGCTCTGGACCTCGTTGGTTAGGTGAAAATTACCTCGCTGGAAAAACTGTTTTAGCTGTTGCTGGCACCCACGGAAAAACCACAACCTCAAGCCTGTTGGCATGGATTCTAGAGTTTGCGGGTAAAAAACCCGGTTTTCTTATTGGTGGTGTACCGCATAACTTTGGCATTTCCGCGCGCGATGGTGGTGAATACTTTGTGGTCGAGGCAGACGAGTACGACACTGCTTTTTTCGATAAGCGCGCCAAGTTTGTACACTATCGCCCTAAGGTTGCGGTATTAAATAATCTAGAATTTGATCATGCCGATATCTATCCAGACCTAGAAGCAATCAAAACTCAATTTAACCATCTGGTGCGCACTATTCCAGGTGAAGGCCGTATAATCAGCAATGCCGAAGATGAAAACCTTGATGAAGTACTCGAGCGCGGCTGCTGGAGCAACTTGCAACGCTTTGGTCTAGGTGGCGCTCCAGACTGGTTTGTGGAGCTACTTTCCCCCGGTGGGCGGCATTTGAAGTTTTCTTTCCAAGAGAAAGAAATTGGAGAATTACACTGGCAGATGAACGGCCGGCATAATGCCATGAATGCCTGTGCAGCGATTGCAGCGGCTGAGGCGATAGGCATTCCAGCCACACAATCACTCGAAGCCCTGAGCGAATTTAAAGGCATAGGCCGGCGCATGGAGCTCAAAGGTGAGCACCACGGGGTTAAAGTATTTGATGATTTTGCCCATCACCCAACAGCTATTCGTCTTACCCTGGAAGGCTTGCGCAGACAGGCAGGCAATGCCCGGATTCTGGTAGCGTTAGAGCCGCGCAGTAATACCATGCGCGCTGGCGTTCACAGCGCCGACCTGGGGCCAGCGTTGACCGCTGCCGACTGGGTCTGGCTTAAAACAGATAACGATATCGACTGGGATCCTCAGGCGGTCATAACCCAGGCTGGGGCCGAGGGTCGGGTAGTTACTGAGGTTGATTCTTTGATTGAAAGAATGATGGATGAAGTACGCAGTGAAGATACTGTGGTCTTTATGAGTAACGGCGGCTTTGGCGCAGCCCCGCAAAAGTTTGTCGAGGCACTACAGGCACGAGAGCGCCTATAACAGATCAGTTAGTTATTCGGGGTTTGCAAAACGCATCAGCACCATGTCATCACGCCGTTGATGACTTAATCCAGTAGCGTTCATATTGTTAAGTAATAAATCCCGCTCTTGAGCAGTTAAGTCTTGTGCACGCCAATAGTGGAATAGCTCCAGCGTGGCATGTAGGCTTTCAGTAATTAGCTGGCCTAGATAAACGCTGTCACCGGTATCGCCTAGTTTCATTCCAGAGTCCCATAAGCGCAGGGTAACCACTCTGGTTTCACCTGGTGTCGCCTCTGGTAGTAATAAACGCAGGTTCTCTTTGTGACCCAAATAATCACGCCCGGGTATAGGCAAAGATTTATAGTCTGGGCTCGGATTAAGTGTTTCTAACGGCCAGAGCCAGCCAGCCGGGCTACTACTTTGCCAGCCAACCTGTTGTAGAGTATTCGCCAGTTGCTCAATATTTCCAGCATACTGAAAGTTAAAATAACGAGCGGGCTGTGAGCCAAGTATTGCCCTTTGTGTATCCAACAACTGCCAGTCTTGCTGCCACCAGTCAGCACTTGTACTGCTGATATTTGGCAGCGGTAGTTCGTATAAATCATGGCCCGCTGCAAGCTGTTTCCCTGCTGCAAACCACACTGCAATTATCAGGCTTCCAAAAAATACCACCCCTGCAAGCTGTGGTTTGAATCTGCGTCGAATCCGAGTCCTATAGGCCAAGCCCACAATCGCTGTCCAACTGCCACCCAGCAAAAAGCCAAGCATAACCGTGCTCAATTGATCTTGACCTAAATAGAGTCTGGATGCGGCCAACAATAAGATTGCCAAGCTAGCCAGAATATAGGGCCAGCGACGGTGAATTCGTTTCAGGTCAGCAGCTTCCATAACAGCAAAAAACCCAAGCGTTGTGGTAGCCAGCACCAAGTCTCCACTGGGCGCTGAAACGCCACTTGATAGCCCAGTAACCAAGGGTGTGGCGGTAAGGATGGTGCTAAGTAATAACTGCAACACGCTGCCGCCAGCTACAGCTAAAACCCAGTGTATTGCAGCTTTATGCCGCCCTTGATAGAGCAGCCATGCCAAGGTTATACCAGCAGTAAACAACCAAACTTGCCAACGACCCAACTGGTACAAACTAATCATCAATGGGTCTACCATTTCGCTGCGTAAAGATGCCGCCAGGTACGCAACTTGCTGATCTAAGCCAAGCGGGCTATCTCCCCATGGCAGCAGTAAAAACACTATAGTCAGCAATACAATGGTAACCAGCAAAGATAAACCCAGCATGGTCAGAGAAAGTGCTTCTGGATGCGTAGGGTCAACAAGATCCCTGATCGCCCGCCCAATCAGCGGATGTCGGCGGGCCCAACGAATCAATTTACGTAACCAGCGCGCCGAAGTGCGAACAAAAACTTCATATAACAAGCGAAACAACCACACCAGCAGGCCAATAATTACGACCAGCAAGATTAATACTATGGCAAAGCGGCCAGCATACTCTGAAGCCACTTCTAAAGAGGCACCAAATAACATTCCCGGGAGTAAATAAACTGGTGACCAGGCAATACATGCCGGAATATCTACTTTTAAAAACTGCCGAGGCTGCATTCCCAACATTCCAGCAGCAGCAGGCACAACGGGTCGTAAAGGACCTATAAATCGGCCTAAAACGATGCTTTTATTGCCGTGCTCACTGATGAATTCACGCGCCCGTTCCAGGCCTTTAGGAAAGCTGCGAAATGGCCACATTTCCGCCAGGTGCTCACGGTATCTGTATCCAAGCAGGTAACTTACAAGATCTCCGGCAAGTGCACCGAAAGATGCAGCAATCCAGATTGTGTAAAAATCCAGTACGCCCAGGGCAATCAGGGCACCGAAACCAAGTAAAATCAAAATACCCGGGATAAGTATTCCAACAAGAATTAGCGATTCGATGAAGGCTATAAAAAAAACAATTGGGCCGGACCAAGCACCATGCTCGCCTATCCACCCCAATAAGTCGTTAATCCAGCCTGAATCTTCCATGGCAGTATTGTAGGGTAATAAACTACATATTGCCTGTTTCCTTGTTTTTTGGCGCAGCTATAGCCATATACAAGCTGTATGTTGTATATTTCATTATCAGTAATAAAAGACGGATACAAAAATGAGAAATTCTTTAATTCTGCTGCTAGCCAGCACCATATTGTTAAGCGCCTGCCAAGCAGAAACACCCTCGATTGAAATAAGCACCCCAGAAGGCACATGGTTACGCCCTATAAATGGCGCTCCTGGTGAATTTGAGGGAATTAGATTTGATGCCGATGGCAGCTTTGGTCTGATTAATATTTATTCAATGAGCGGATTAAACTGGCAGCAAACAGGAACGCAATTAACTCTTAACACGCTCACCGAGCGCTACCCAGAGGCTGAGGCAAGCACAGCAGTAATTGAAAAGGTCGCTGAAACCGAGCTGGTACTTAGTGGCGATAGTTTTTTCGCCAGCACTTATCAGCGTGACAACAATGCTGGCGGGGTGATTACTGGTAACTTAAACCTACCTGCAGATATCACCCTGCCTGATGGCGCCATATTAACTATTAGCCTGGAAGACGTAAGCCTGGCCGATGCTCCCAGTAAATTAGTCGGCAACAGAATTATTCCAGTTGCTGGACAAAGCACTCCGATAAATTGGCGTGTTTATTACCCTACTGCAATTATCGATACTAGAAACAGATATAACATCAGCGCGGTGATTTCTTTTGCCAACAAACTGCAATATCGCACTACTAGTGCTTATGGCGTAATAAGTGATGGCATGTCCTCAAATATAAACATCGAAGTGGTTGCAAGCAACCCGCCTACAGTTACACAAGGCAAGCCGATGCAGGGAATGTATAGCTACATGGCAGATGCTGGCATATTTCTTAATTGTGCTGACCAGAAAAGTTATCCGGTAACTACGGAGGCTGCAAATGCCGGCCTGGAGCGCGCCTACTCTGAACTTAAGCCTGGTACGAATGAAAAGGTTTGGGTTGCGCTTATTGGTCAATTAGTGGAGCGCGCAGATATGGAAGGCGATGGCAGTGGCTTAAACTTACTGGTAGAAAAAGTTATAAGTGCCAGCAAAGAGAAAACCTGCCCCGTAGGCTCAATTCCTTTTGCTGGAAAACAGTGGCAGTTAAGTGAAATAACAGACAGCAACCTGGCAGCAGATGCCGATCTATCAGCAGCAAACCTTGAGTTCACTGCAGCTGGGTCCGTCAGCGGATCTGGTGGCTGCAATCGCTTGAATGCAAGCTATACAGTAGATTCCAGCAATTTAAGCATCGGCCCAATGATGATGACCAGAAAGGCCTGCCAAGGTGAGCTTGGTATGTTGGAAACAGCATTTACACAGGCTCTTGATAAAGTAGATGGCTTTGTCCTTGCTGATGGCGTATTGCAGTTGTTACAAGAGGGAGAGCCGCTGTTAAAGTTCATTACAAATAAAACAGCGAGCCTGGGCGGTAAATGGCGCTTGAGCAAATTAGCTGGCCTATCAATTCCAGACGACATCAACCCAGGCGATGTGGCTTATTTAGAGTTTAGTGATAATGGCAAACTCAGCGGTAAAACCGGCTGCAATAACATGAGCAGTAGTTATACTCAAAATGAGAGTAGCTTAAAATTCGGCATAGCCGCCGGAACCATGATGGCATGCCCACCAGATTTATCCCAAATTGAGATCACCATGCATAAAATGCTGGCACAAACACAAAGCTTCGAAATCTCAAACAACACCCTAATCTTAAAAGACCAGCAACAAGCCCCCCTAGCCTGGTTCAAGCAAGAAGGGTCAGACTAGGTGCCAGAGTAAAACAGAAAAAGGGTCAGATTAGGTGCCAATTAAGAGTTTTACTCTGGCACCTAGTCTGACCCTCTTTAGTTTTTTTGGGGCTTAGCGGTCGTCTTGAACTTTTGCGTCGGGTGCTGAGCGACAAACTGAGGCTATGCCGTTTTTGCAGCCGCTGCTGGTTTTGTACATTTGGCTACGGCCGATAACTTGACCATTTTTAGCTTTCAGTACAAAATACTCACGGCCATCTTTGGCGGTTTTAACTTCAAAGCAATCATCGTCTGTGCAGTTTGTACAAACTGAATCAATTCCGTTTTTGCATGCAGCGTGAGATTTATAGCCCTCGCTTTGCAAAATAACTTCACCGTTACCAGCTTTGAGTACAAAATATTCTTCGCCGTTTTTACCTGTGGTAATTACAAATTTTCCAGCCATTTCCAAACTCCTCTTTGCATTAGATATAATAAAACCGAGAGCAATATTCTCAGCATGCACAAAATGTGCATGCTCTAGTTTGGCAATTTGTGTGGGCTTTGGCAAGTAGATTAAGGAAATCATATGGGATTATTTAACTTGGGACTGGTTGGAGGAATAAGTGGTTTCGCTAAAGGCTTGCGTTTTCCAAGCTTGTTTTTGCTGTTTGTAATAGTTTTTCTGGTCAATCTGATAGTTCCTGATCCACTTCCGTTTGTTGATGAATTAGTGCTTGGCTTAGGGGCTTTGTTGTTATCGCGACTGCGTAGAAAACCAGAAAAGCCAGACAATACAAGCGCCCCCTAAAGAACCTGTGATACCCAGATCGCAGTCAGAATCTGTCATATTCTTGGCAGATTTATATAGCAATATAGGGCCTACTAATTACGGAGGCTCAAATGAAAGTTTTTATACCCTGTGAAGATAATTTCCTCGACCAACTCTGCCCGGATGATCGACTAGTACCGTGGCAAACTGGTTGGGCCGACTATTTAGGCAGCCGAGATGAGAGCAAAATATTGAACAAGGCTTCATCTGCACGCTCCTTACTTGATACCCATAAGCTGCCAAAGCAAAGATGTCTACATATTACCGATGCTGCGCTGTCGTCTGGGAAAGTTGAGCAAGTTTAGTGGGATTCATTCTACCCAGCATGGGTTCCGGGTTCGCCTACGCGGCGCCCCGGAAAGACGTTTTGAATATTCGGGCCTCCTGCTTTGCTCTGCCAAGCCCATCCATGTTGTAAGTGCACATCAATTACACACGATCGAATCCCCGGGCAGGTACGCACATCCATGTGCTCTCCCTGCATTCGTGCATCCTGCACATCAAATGCGCCTGCCCCGGCGTAGGCGGGGGACAGCATTATCCGGGGTCCATGTCCGCTGCGTGGATTCCAGGCCTGGCTATTCACTATCCTGGAAAACGAAGGAGTTGTTGTGCAGGCTAAATGAATTACCAGCCTTAAGCTTACTGCAGATGTAATTCCAATTTGTCACCCGGCTTTACACCCCATTTTTCCGCCAGACCAGCATTAACTTCCAATACATATTTGCTTGGTGCGGCACTTTTATAAGCGGGGCAACGGGTGCTTTTACACGGTGGTGTATCGGCGGAAACATTAATCAGGCGTAGATCCTTATCAAAAAACATAATATCCAGAGGGATAAGAGTGTTTTTCATCCAAAATGACATTGATTCTATTCTTGAATAAATAAACAGCATACCTTGATCATCGGCCAACTCGCGGCGATACATCAAACCAAGAGCGTGTTTAGAAGGGCTGTCTGCAACTTCAACTTTAATATTTTGCCCTTTTAGGACGACATAAGGTTTGGTTTGTGCACAAGCTGTGAGGCTCAAAAATAGAGCGCATGCTAAAGCTATGGTTCTGATGCTCGATTTATTGAATCTAGATAGAGGGGATGGCATGCCTTGATTCTACCCTAATCGACATACTCAGGCATCTTGGGTTGCTTACAATTATGCGCTATCGCTAAGAGTCTGCGGCAAGTTAACTTCAATATCTACATCAACGCTGTCATCTATGCTGCGTAACAAGCCGCCCAGGTGGCGCGGATCAATATTTCCCATCAAGTTAATAAATACTAGCTCTTTCGATTCCAGTGCTAGCACCACAAGACCGGTAATATTACGCCCCTTGTGGCGCGTCATCACCAACAAATCTTCACCCTCACCATGGGTTTTCACTAAAACTTCCCAGCCATCGGCTACTAATTGACTGGTAGTTTCTAAGTGTCTTTTTTTAAGCCGATCTGAATCTGACTGCATTTCATAAACTGCAATACGTACAGCTCGTAGTTGTTTAAATAACTCCGGAAGATCTTCTTCAGAATTATTCATACCCCAGTTAGCAAGGCGTAAGATTGATGGGCCTAAAGAGATTGACACAACCCGGTCAGACTCGCTCCAGCCCGGTAGTTGATAATCGGCATAGCCTGGGTCATTGGCGCGATTACCACTAATTCCACAGCCAGTTAGCAGCAACAGCGCGAGGACAATAATCCAATGAGAGCTCTTCATGGAAGGTCTACATCAACATCAAATGCATCAGTTAACTTACTCAGGTCCGCTGGCTTGATACTACCGATAATATTGATAAATATCGCCTGATCTTCATCTCCGGCAACTAGCACTGTCA
>CAZEFU010000083.1:0-7593 GCA_964511515.1 uncultured Wenzhouxiangellaceae bacterium | reverse complement strand
GGATGCTGGTGAGCTTGAATATCGGGCGCGTAATCAGAGCGATAATATTCAGGTGCCAATTGATGAGATTGTTGCGTACATTCAACAGCGTTTATAAATCATAAGCCCTTCTACTGCATGGAGCAATTGCCAAGGCAAACGCACCGGCGGCTTGGGTCTTGTACAAAAAATGGAATCCCGGTGCGTTACGCCGACTTTGTCGGCTAAACACCCTACTTCGGGGGTAATTCTTGCTTTGGATTTAATCGTTGGCGAGGAAATCTATCGCTAGATGGCTCATGGCCTGTGTGCCAATTTCAAGTACCGACTCATCAATATCAAACATTGGCGAATGATTCGATGGTGAAGTAAGTGGATCTACACCTTCGGCAACCGTGCCAAGGAAAAAATACATTCCAGGAACCAGATTGGCGAACATGGAAAAATCTTCCGCTCCAGTTTTAAGATTTGGTATCAACAAAGGACGATCGCCAGATACCTTTTGCAAAGTAGGCAACATGCGATCATACAAACCAGGATCGTTGATAGTTACCGGATAACCAGTATCTATATTAATTTCTGCGCTTGCTCCAACCGCTGCTGCGGTGTTATTTACAACTGTTTTGATTTTCTCATGCAATTGCGTCTGCATCTCAGCATTAAAACTACGAATCGTGCCCCACATCTCAACTTCATCTGGAATAATATTATGCCGTACACCACCAGAAATTTTTCCAATGGTGACAATTGCTGGAGCTGTTGTGATATCAAGCTGGCGACTGACAATAGTTTGTAAACTGTTAACTATCAGTGCAGCAGCTACAATTGGATCAACTCCATCCCAAGGGCGAGCACCATGAGCTTGGCGACCTTTTACAGTGATTCTAAGAGTATCAACAGCGGCCATAAGTGGACCACGACGTAAAGCGATAGTGGCATGAGGCGTATTTAAGCCAACATGCATACCAAATACTGCATCAGGTTTATATTGTTCAAACAATCCCTCTGCCAGCATCAATTCAGCACCGCCTTCTTCGCCCTCTGGGGCACCTTCTTCAGCTGGTTGAAAAATAAACAGCACATTGCCCGGAAGCTCAGCACGCATTGTCGAGAGTGTTTTAGCGACTCCCAGCAAGATTGCCATATGTGCATCATGCCCACAGGCGTGCATTACCCCCACTTGATTGCCGTCGAATTCCGCGGAAGCTGTGGATGCAAAATCAAGGCCGGTCTTTTCTGTTACTGGCAGGGCATCCATGTCGGCACGCAGCGCTACAGTCTTGCCAGGTTTGCCACCTTTCAATAAAGCCACAACACCATTTTTAGCTATACCGGTTTTAACATCTAGCCCCATATTGGCCAATTCACGCGCCACATATTCAGCCGTATTAAACTCACGATTAGATAACTCAGGGTGTTGATGAAACCAACGCCGCCACTGAATTACCTGATCGGTATTTTTAGCAACTACCTCATCAACCGCCTCCCATTTTGGAGCAGCAGTTACCCAGCCACTAAAAGCTAGAAGTGAAATTATTATTACTTTAGGGAAATTTATCATTGTTATTCTCATAATTTAGCTGCTACAAGTTCTTTAACTTCATCCATAACCGTAAAACGACCATGCTCATCTTTACAAACTGATGCTAATGCACATTCCAGGTCATGGGTAAAATACAAATCGACACCGCGGGCTAGTTTATCTTCTAAAAACTCTTTCTTTTCATCTAGCAGCAGTTCCGGATAACGATCATAACCCATACTGATAGATGTATGTACCCAGGCCCGGGCGGGTATCAGGTCGGCACAAAAAACCAAACCTCCACCACTCTCAGGGCCTAGTTCAGCAAGCATTAGTCCAGGCGTGTGTCCGTCGCTATAAGAAAACCTTACTTCACTGCCTAACAGTGGGTGCTGAGTATCTTCAACTAACTCCAGGCGGCCGCTATCAAGCAACAACTGGTTTAGTTCAGGTATAAATGAGGCACGATCTCTGGCATGAGGATTATTGGCTCTTTGCCACTGCTTTTTTCCAACTAGGTATGTAGCATTTGGAAATAGAAGTTGATGCGGCTCGCCTTCTTCCCAAGCCGACAATAAGCCACCAGCATGATCAAAATGCAAATGTGAAAGCACCACTACATCAATATTCTCCTCGGTAAAACCAAGCTGCAAGAGGTTTAACAAGAGCACATGGTCCGGCTCTTCCACCCCAAAGCGTTGCCGCATCTTGGGATCAAAGAACGCCCCAATGCCGGTTTCAAATAATACAGTTTTTCCGTTCAGATCAGTAGCCAACATGGCTCGGGTGGGGATTTCAATGCGGTTATATTCATCAGCTGGAATCCAACGCTGCCAAACAGCTTTCGGGGCATTCCCGAACATAGCGCCGCCATCAAGTTTTTGATGATTTCCCTCTATCGACCAAATTTTCATATTTAGAACTACCCTTACCTAACTATAGCCTTCCCAGACGGGGTGCGCGGATCACTCGCCGCTTCCACTTTATTATTGCGTTTATCCCACATAACCGCATTCATATTACCCCATTGGCGTTTCCGCACTTGTACTTCATGTCCAAGAGCCTGTAATTGTGATTGCATCTCAACTGAAAAAGTATCGGGTTCAGCGAAAATACGGTCGGGTAAATATTGATGATGGTAGCGTGGCAAAGCAACCCATGACTCAGGACCGCCGCCATTGAAAAAGTCTAAGATGCCTAGTAACACCATAGTAATAATTCGGCTACCGCCTGGAGTACCCAGTACCGCTACTCGGTCTTTGCCAATAACTATTGTGGGACTCATGCTCGATAATGGACGCTTGCCAGGCTCTATCGCATTAGCTGCAAAGCCGATTAAGCCATAAGCATTTGGAGCTCCGGATTTAGCCGAAAAATCATCCATTTCATTATTAAGCAAAAACCCAGTTCCAGGGGCAGCAAAGTTAGCACCATACAAAGTATTTACGGTTAATGTGGCTGAAACAAGATTGCCATCTTTATCCATTACAGAAAAGTGCGTAGTATGTTGGCCGCCTGGCTGGTCATTAAGCCCTGCAAGCGCTGCACTGTCGGTTGACTTATCAGTACGAATTGAAGCACGCAGACCAGCCGCATAATCCTGGCTAGTAAGCATGGCAACTGGTACATCGAAGAAATCTGGGTCACCCAAATAAATACTGCGATCACGATAAGCGCGGCGCATCGCCTCTACAATAAGATGAACTTGCTGCGCAGGTGGTAAAGCCGCGATATTATATGGCTCTAGAATATTTAATATCTCTGCAATTGCTACACCGCCAGATGAAGGCGGAGATGCAGTTAATAACTTGTAACCCTGATATTCGAACTCTACTGGTTGACGCTCAACAACTTTGTAGGCTGCTAGGTCATCCATGCTCCAAATGCCGCCAGCAGCACGCACCCCTGCAACCATTCGTTTAGCAGTTTCGCCGAAATAAAAATCCTGATTCCCGGTGACTACTATTTGCTCGAGCACATCAGCAACATCAGCTTGCTTGATAATGGTTCCAAGTGCTGGAACTTCGCCATCATCGAGAAAAATACTACTAGCAGCTGGCCAGCGCCGCATCTGTTTTATTACCGGTTTCAACAAGCGAATATATTTTTCATCAACTGCAAAACCTTCTCGCGCCAACCGAATTGCCGGAGCTAAAGAATCTTTAATCGGTAAGCGGCCATAATTTGTAGCTATATGCACCATGCCAGCAACATGGCCTGGAATACCAGCTGCCAGTGGGCCATTTAGTGCCAGATCCCGATTTACCTCGCCATTGGCATCCAGATACATATCTTTATGCGCAGCGCCAGGTGCTTCTTCGCGGCCATCAATCATTATGCTTTTAGAATCTTCCGGCCGATGTAACAACCAAAAAGCACCACCACCAAGACCAGAACTTGAGGGTTCAACCACAGCCAGTGCCGCACTCACAGCCACGGCTGCATCGAAGGCATTCCCGCCTTTATCCAGAACCTCAAAACCAGCCTCGGTAGCTAGATAATGAGCGCTGGCAATAGCTGCTTTGCCGGGTTTTTCTATGGCAAAAACTTGGCCGCTAAGAAGTATCGCCAACAAACATAACAATCCCCGTTGTCTGAATTTATTCATGGTTTTAATCATTCTTGCTGTGGCCAGATTAACTGGCGGTTAATTTGCGATATTTAACTAATAATTGCTCGTTACTTTCCTGATGTTCCGGGTCTTTTGGAATGCATTCAACCGGGCATATTTCTACACACTGAGGCTCATCAAAGTGACCAACACATTCGGTACATAACAGCGGGTTGATCTCAAAAATATCTACCCCCTGATAGATTGCCTCATTCGGACAAACTGGTTCACACACATCGCAATTGATGCATTCATCAGTAATTTTAAGCGCCATTATTCCCTAATCCCTACATAGAAACGCGACTATAGCACAAGCTCTATTTCGCGCCTCTATATAGGGATTAGGGATGTTTAAACTTATTTATCAACGCCTGCTTAACCTGCGGATCAACAAACTCACCAACATCACCACCCATGCGCGCAACCTCCCGCACTAATGATGAGGAAATAAAACTGTATTCTTCAGCCGGAGTCATAAACAAGGTTTCAACCTCGCTGACCAAGTGCCGATTCATACTGGCTAGCTGAAATTCATATTCGAAGTCTGAAACCGCACGCAGGCCGCGTAAAATTACACTAGCGTTTTCATCACGCACATAATCGGCTAATAAATTACTAAAACCAACAATTTCAACTCCAGGAATATGACCAATAACTGCAGTTGCCATATCAATTCGCTCTTGCAAGCTAAACAACGGGGCTTTTTGTGGGTTTTCGGCAATTGCCACAATTACCCGATGAAATACTCGTGCAGCCCGCTCTATCAGGTCTGAATGACCATTAGTGATTGGGTCAAAAGTACCGGGGTAAACCGCTAGACTTTCTGCTTGTTGACTACTCATTGTGTATTGCGCCAATTGAATCTGAGTCACTTATTTTATCACGCCCGCATACTTGTTGGAGTGAAATAAAAAACAGGCAATCAAAAGATTGCCTGAAAAGGGGACAGAGGAGTTTCCTGTTGTGGCTATATGCAACCACATATATACAGACCGGATGATTCGGGATTACTTTCAGAAAGCTAATTGCTGTTTGCAACAGCCCAACATAACGATCTTAGCCAAGATGATTTACTTATTTCTGGGCAAATAATTGCATTCTTACCTGAGCCACACGTTTATGCTTAATTTCCTGTAAACCGGCTACTACTTGTGGGCTTGCACTACCAACCGGCGATTCAACATAAATCATGCCACCAGCGGCGAGTAATTTTCCAGCAAGTATTTTCTCCAACGTAGTTTGCTGCCAATTCTCAGAGAACGGCGGATCAAGAAAAATAATATCGAAAGGCTGGTCTTGCGGCTGTTCCAGCCAGTTAATAGTATCGGTTTGCAGAATACTAATATTCCCAGCTTTCAGCTTACTGACATTTTCCTCAAGTTGGGATACTGCCAGCGAGTGTTTCTCTAACATCAATACAGTAGATGCACCCCTACTTGCCGCTTCAAAACCCAAGGCACCAGTACCAGCAAATAGATCCAGGCAACGAGCACCGACAAGTTCCATTTGCAACCAGCTAAACAAGGTTTCCCGTAAGCGGTCACCACTGGGGCGCAAGCCTGGAATATCAGGCACCGGCAAACGCCGACCACGCCACTGCCCGGCGATTATTCTAATACCCTTGCTTTGTGCGATTTTAGACACTATTTATACACCACAGTAACAATACTGATAGCATACCCTCTTTAGTTTCAGACCAATAAGCCAATGTTCAGAATATTCAAAAAAAATCGCGATAAAAACAAAAACAAATCAGGCGCTCAACTTAGCGATGTACAAATTCGTCCAGTTGAAAAAGCCGGCATAGATCCACTAGAACGACGGCTAGGAAAAACCCGCAGCTCATTGGGTGATACTCTGAGTAAATTATTCAGTGCCAACCCCAGCCTGGATGAAGAACTGCTTGAAGAACTCGAAACCACCTTATTAATAGCTGATGTTGGGGTCAAGGCAACACTCGCAATCATTGATGCACTGCGTAGTGGCATCAGCAATGGCCTGATAACTCAGGCAACGCAGCTACTACCTGCAGTTCAGGCAGAGCTGTATGAACTGATTGAACCGTGTGAGCAATTCCTGCAAGTTGATAGCAGCCAGAAACCCTTTGTGATTTTGGTGGTTGGTGTAAATGGCGCTGGCAAAACCACAACCATTGGCAAGCTCGCACAGCGTTATCAAGAAGAAGGCCTGAAAGTGATGCTGGCCGCAGGTGATACCTTCCGCGCGGCGGCAGTAGAGCAATTGCAGTCTTGGGGCCAGCGCAATCAAATACCAGTTGTGGCGCAGGCAACCGGGGCAGATTCAGCCTCTGTTATATATGATGCACTAGAATCAGCCCGCGCGCGAGGCATGGATGTATTGATAGCTGATACCGCTGGCAGATTGCAAACCCAATCTAATTTAATGAAAGAATTGAGCAAAATTCATCGGGTACTGGGAAAACTCGATGCCAATGCACCGCATGAAGTTATGCTGGTATTGGATGCCGGAACTGGGCAAAACGCCATTTCTCAAGCAAAATTGTTTAATCAAACAGTAAAAATTACCGGAATCACACTAACCAAGCTTGATGGCACAGCCAAAGGCGGAGTTTTGTTTGGTCTTGCCAGCGAGCTAAAGATCCCAATTCGATATATCGGGGTTGGGGAATCAGCCGTAGATTTACGCCCTTTTGATGCCGGAACATTTATCAACGCAATTTTACCCATACCCGAAGATTACAACAGTTGAGCAGGAATTTTAAATGAGCAGAATGGTTGAATGTATCATCCTTAAACAGCAGGCCGAGGGCTTGGCCCGTGCGCCGTGGCCAGGTGAGTTAGGGAAGCGAATATTTGAACAAGTATCACAACCCGCCTGGCGTGAGTGGATGACCCATCAAACCACACTGATTAACGAAAACCGTCTAAACCCACTAAACCCCAAAGACCGACAGTTCATTGAAACTGAAATGGAGAAATACTTCTTCGGCAAAGGATCAGAGAAACCATCAGGTTTTATCCCAAAGTAATAAATAAGGAGGGTCAGAGTAAAGTGCCAGAGTAAATATTTGAGTTCCATGCCCCAGTGAGACATAGCAACACTTTTACTCTGGCACTTTACTCTGACCCTATTTGCTTTGCTTGTTAATGGAAATATTACTTGACTTGCGTGCTCTGTAGCGGTCTAATATCGCGCCTTGCACTGCAATTGTGCAAACAAGATGGCTCGATAGCTCAGTTGGTAGAGCAGCGGATTGAAAATCCGCGTGTCCCTGGTTCGATTCCGGGTCGAGCCACCATTTCAAGACTACATGTTTATGGATTATTTATTGTCAACACTATTCTTGCAAACCCTTTACATCTAATACCTGCTCAATCTTCACGAGCCCAGTTAAGCATTTCTGCATGAGCCTCCCTATCTGTATATAACGGGGTTAAGAGGCCATGGTTCATGCCTAACCCTAGGATTAATTCTCCTACGATATGTTTGTAATGCAAGG